>CAZJOL010000146.1:0-6980 GCA_964547605.1 uncultured Bacteroidaceae bacterium
ATCACAAAACACGACTCCAGCGGAGTCGAATGTTTTTCAAGCTGTTTCGCACAGGAAGCCGTTTACATTCGACCTCTCTGAGGTCGTTGCTAGCATATGCATTTCTCTATAGACATGCGATGCCTCTGGCATCGGCCATCAATCTGCACTTAAACATATTGGCATAAAATGTATTTCACGATGGTATTAATCACGCAGAGGGAGTTTAGTCCGACGAAGGCGGACCAAGGGCGCAGAAAGATTTTTTCTTCGGTATTATATTTACGGCAAACCGAATACTTTCAGTTCTCAATCTGAAATAAACAGAACAAAAAAAAACGGGCATTGCCCGTTTTTTATAATTACTCCACATCTGGTTTCTTTGCATCCGGTGCCGTTTTTGGCGGAATTTCCTTATGTGGTTCATCTTTTTTTGCCAGATAATCGGGTAGGGTTAATCCGGCCATATTCAGCATGTCCTGCAATGGCGGAACAGATTTATACAACCCTGAAATGAAACCGGCAGTTGACGTTTTACCGTCGCCGGCACCCTGACCATTGTCCCAGACATTGATCTTGTCAATCTTGATGTTCCGGATGGCTTCGGTCTGCAGTCTGACGATTTCGGGCAGCTTATCGGCAATAAGCAGCAGAACGGCGTCGCGGCTGCTGTTGCCGGCGGCTTTCACAATCCGGTCCATACCTTCGGCCTGCTTGGTCAGAATTTCATAAGTTCCGCGGGCTTCAGCATCCATTTTCATGAATATGGCATCTGCTGTACCTTTGGCCTGCTGACGAATGCGCTCGGCTTCGGCCTGGGCCTCAATGATGAGCTTTTCTTTCAGAATTTCAGCGTTAACCACAATACTGGCCGTCTGAGCGGCTTTCTCGCGCTGGGCACGGGCTTCTTCAGCCAGCTTTTCAGCCATATACGCTTCCTGCAACGCCTGTGCACTCTGCACCTTTTCGGCAGCCAAAGCACGTTTCAGCGCTTCGGCTTCGCGTTCGCGACGTTCCGCATCTGAATTGGCAATGGTAATTTTTGCAAGGTTCTCGCCCTGAACGGCCGATGCATTGGCTTCGGCGGTCTTAATTCTGGTTTCCTGCGCTGCCAGTGCTTTTCCGATGCTTTCATCACGGTTGGCGATGGCTATAAGGACCTCTTTGTCCTTCATGGTATTGGCAATCTGCGAATCGCGCGACTTGATGGTTTCTGCAATCTGAACATCCTTTTCCTTCTCGGCTTCGGCTTTGCCGGTTTCACCAAGTTTTTCCTGTTCAGCTACGCTTTTCTTGGCTTCGTTGATGGCTTTGGCAGCGGCTTCTTTACCAAGTGCCTCGATATATCCTGACTCATCCTTGATGTCGGTGACATTTACGTTGATCAGCTTCAGACCGATTTTCTTGAGTTCGGCTTCGACATTGGCCGACACGTTTGACAGGAATTTGTCGCGGTTGTTGTTGATTTCCTCAATATCCATTGTGGCCACTACCAGACGCAGCTGACCAAAAATGATATCTTTTGCCAGATCATGAATTTCCTGACCGGCCAGTCCTAGCAGACGCTCAGCTGCATTTTCCATCACACCGGATTCGGTCGAAATGGCCACTGTGAAACGGCTGGGCACATCGACACGGATGTTCTGACGGCTGAGGGCCGAAGTCAGGTTGACCTCGATTGAAATGGGTGTCAGATCCATGAATGAATAGTCCTGAATCACAGGCCAGATGAAGGCTGCACCGCCATGGATGCACTTGGCCGACCGATGTCCGTCGGGTCCTGAACCTATTTTTCCGAAAACCACCATCACACGGTCGCTCGGGCAGCGCTTGTAGCGCCTGATGAGAGCAACAATCATTAAAAAAACGAACAGCGCGGATACGCCGATCAGAATTGCCATATATTCCATATAAATCAGATTTTGGTTACAATAAATACTTTATCCGACAGCATGCTGATGACACGGATGACAGATCCGGTCGGTATGTCGGCTTCGTCGTCAGTGACAGCCTGATATTCAACCAGTCGGCCCTGTACTTTGATGTGGATTTTTCCCTGACCGGCACGTTTCGCGGGAATGATGAGATATACATCACCGGTGCAGCCCACAGCTCTGGTTGAGTCGATGGTGCCATCATCGGCCAGTTTGCTCATAAAATACACCAGCGAAGCCATAATGGTCATCATCACCAGGCCGCCCAATACAGCCAGCAGCAACGAAAGCCATGGAGCCATTCCGCTTTGCATGCACAGAAGGCCTGTCCAGCCGAAAATGGCGAAAAAGGCCACCATGTTTTTCAGCGTTATAAATTGAAAAGGAATCCCTGCATCGTCGCTCACCGAAACATCGGAATGTCCGGATGCATCGGAATCATGATCAGCGCCAAACAGACTCAGAACCATCTGCAGCAGGAAAATGAGCGAAAACAGCAGACCGATGGAGAGAAGAATCTTTTCGGTCAGGTTGAAATCATTCCATATAGCTTCCATAATGTTAATTTGAATAACAAAAATAAAAATAAACATGGCAGATGCAAGTAATTTGGGGCATTGTTGATAAATAAAGTTTAGAAGAACCTTAACAGCCACACCGCTTTTTCTTCAGCGAATTGCACGGATTCGCGCGAAATTATCTTATTCCCTCAGCAGGTCATATGAGCGCTAACCCGCCGGCATCAGTCACTGTCGTGACATGATGGGCGGACAAGTGTGAATCAGCCCTCATTTGCGATGAAAGACTGATTCAGCGGGTGTCGCGCAGAGGGATTGTGCAAAATAATCACGCAGAGAGAGTTTAGTCCGACGAAGGCGGACCTGAGACGCAGAGGGATTTGCCACTAAGGCACAAAGTAATCCAGGTCACGCGTCGGGAGACGCGCGACCAATGGATGTTTGCAACGAGGACACAAATGCACCATGTTTTTGTGTCTTAGTGTCATTGTGGCTCATATTGCGGATTTCAGAGAAAACCTTAAAAGCATTTTTACCGCAAACTGATTTCTTTCAACCGGAAAAACAAAATATTTGCATTTTGGAATGCAGTCGGTTATATTTGGTCTTCGTAACCAAACAAAAATGTCCGGAAAAATTCATTAAATAATATTGTATGAAAAGATTTCTACTCCTCGCAACAATCCTCATCACATCACAGCTTTCCGCTCAGAATCTGCAGTTCCAGTGGGTGAAAAGCTGGCCGTTTGCCATTGATATGCGAACCTGTGATTCGGAGGACAATATTTATCTGGCCGGAAAAGTGTTTGATACGCTTCAGTACGGCGGATACACACTTATAAATCATGACATTGGCCAGTTTGATATTTACATAGCAAAGCTCGACAGTTCATTCAACCTCATCTGGCTCAAACAGATTGCTGGCAGCACCGCTGAAAATGTTACCGGACTGAATGTCGACAGTCAGGATAATCTGGTTGTAAGTGTAATTTTTAAAAGTTCGGCTGTTGTTGAATCTGATTCGATTTTTGCTTCAACGTTTTTTCACCGGCCTTTGCTTGTCAAATACGCACCCGACGGTTCATTGATTTATTATACGACACCTGTTTACAGCAATACCAGTTGTTTGCATCTCTTCAACACAGTCATTGATAAACAGGATAACATTATCATTCACGGAGAAAAGAGTGGTGAATTAATTTTTTCAGATTCATCAACATTGGCAGCCGACACCAACTTATATTTTCTTGAAAAGCTGGATGCAGACGGCAACAAACTTTGGGCTCAGTCAACGCCGTACGAATTCAGCAAATTAACTACTGGTCCATCCGGAAATATTGTTGCATTGGCCAGTGAAGGCATTTTTAAATATTTAAGTTCCGGTGCGTTTTATTATCAGAAAGTATTTCCATATGGAGTTTTTGATATTGCCATTGACTCGCTCGAAAACATTTATCTTACCGGACAATTTGACTCAGCCTTTGTTTTGGAAGGTGTACCTTATGCTCCCAGCGGGCATTACAACGGCATTCTTCAGAAAACAAATCCTGACGGAGATAACATATGGGTAAATCTGCTGATTGCAGAAAATGTATTTCCATATGGTGTTGCTGTCAATGACAACAGACTGACTTTAGCGGGCCGGTTCAGCAGAACTCTTCATATAGGAAATGACAGCCTGGTTGGTATGTTGCAGGGAAATTATATGTTCAGCCTTTTTGTGGCCGGGTTTGATTTATCGGGAAGTCTGCTGTTCAACAATCTGATTACATCCAATAATTCGATGCAAGGAGGATACATTTTTGCCAATGACGCCATCTATTTGAATGGCATAACCGATGACACAACCTGGTTTGATCAGTATATGTATGTCCCTGCAAATGCATCTTACACTGAAGAGTATATTGCAAAAATACATGGCATTACGCAAGGCATTGAGCAGGTTTCAGCAACGGATATTGCCGTGTATCCCAATCCGTGCAGCGATTTTGTGGAAATCAGTTTACCCAACACAAGTCAACATACTTTTGCTGAAATTGTAAATACCGAAGGGCGCATTTTGAAAAAAGTACAGATAGAAAATGTCAGGGAAATAATCGACATCCGGTTTCTGAATTCAGGAATATACTTCATAAGAATTGCCGATCCGGAATTTTCGTCTGTTCACCGGATATTTAAAATCTGAAGTACCATAATATTTGTTTCATTAAACAGTTGATGAATGAAAAAGCTTATTCTATTAATTACAATGGGTTTCAGTCTGCAGCTTTCCGCACAGGATCTGCAGTTTCAGTGGGTGAAACAGATTCCCGGAGCTGTCAGAATGGTTACAGACTCACATGATAACGTGTATATTGCAGGCACATTTTCCGATACTTTAAGCTTTCAGGGAAACGTGCTCATCTGCGACAGCACGGATGGTTCATACGACGCATTTGCAGCCAAGTTCGACAGTCTAGGAAACATGCTCTGGGCAAGGCAGATCAGTGGCTGGAATATGGAAGACATTCAGGATATTTGTGTAGATAGTGACGATAATCTGATTATCAGTGCCTCGTTTACATACACTTCCATAATTGAGAATGACACGATTACCGGAAATTACTGGGCTCATAATATTCTGCTGATGAAGTATCTTTCAAACGGGGACCTTGACTGGTACACGGTTCCTGCAACAACTGATACGGGCTGTATTCACATTTACAAAACAGTTGTCGATAACGACAATAACATAGTGTTTTGCGGTGGCGGCTCAACTCATGATATGCATTTTACCGACACAGTTCTCGATGTTGATTTAGCGCCGCGTTTTATGGCCAAGTTTTCTCCGGACGGTGATTTTCTATGGGTTCAGGGTCAGCAGGAAATTATTCACCAAATGGATATCGGGCCTTCGGGTGACATCATTTATATCTCCGGTTCACAACTCATTAAAAGCGATCCTCAGGGCAATACAATCTGGACAAAACCGCTGTTCATTTCAACTTATCAATCCGAAGAACACGCTTTGCTGGCGGTGGATGAAGCAAACGATATATTTATGGCCGGAAGCTTCATCGATACGGTTTCGGCAGGCTCAGATGTATTTATCTCAAAAGGAGAAAATGACATTTTGGTTATAAAGCTTGATCCTGATGGAAATTACGTCTGGGGCTATCAGTGTGGTGGTCCTGACAATGATGCTCCGGACATGTTGTGTGCAGGCAATAACAGAGTTGTGATTGCAGGACATTTTGCAAAAAAAATATATGTTGAAAATGACAGTTTGTTCGCATTGGATCAAATACATCAATATCCGAATACTTTTATTGCCGGTTTTGATAACAACGGAAACTGGCTGTTCGATAATCTCATAGCATCAAAAAGAATCTGTTCAAATGCACTTATTTCCATGAATGATGCTGTTTATGCAAGTGTATACTGCCGCGATACTACATTGTTTGATGGTGAAGCCTTTGTTCCGGATTCGGAATACGGTGCATTTGTTCTGGCGAAGCTTTATGGTACAACAGAGGGCATTCAGCAACTGAATTTTGATTTCAGTATTTATCCCAATCCATCCAGTGATTTTATTGAAGTCAGAGGCGTACAGGTCGGGCAGGGAACATATGCCGAAATTTTGAATATGAATGGACAAGTCCTGCAAAAAACCGAAATCGAAAATCCGGCAGAAAAAATGGATGTGCGATTTTTAGATCCCGGAATTTATATGTTGAAAATCTCGGGCGAAAAAATTTCAGTTACTCAGAAATTTTTAAAAATGTAAGTGCTCGAATTTTTGCTTAAAAAATTCGGGTGTCGATCAAAAAAATTCGGTTTGGGTTTTTCCGCCATTTTCGAAATTCAAAAATACACAGCCGTAAATAAAAGACAATCAATAAAATACATATCGTCAATTGGTCGAAACTTCGATTTCCGGAGAAGTTTTAAGGCAAAAATGTTTTATGAATTTCTACGGCCTTTTGTCCTATAATTAATATTATGTCAAGTAGTTCTTTTGAATAAAACGAATAATACCTCCCTCATCTTGCCTGATTTTTTCATTCGAAAAATGAACATGAGAATTCGAATTGAATCGAATTTCAAAAAACCGGATATCCCAAATTCGAAATAATACTTCCCCATTTATGCGCAACATTATTTTTATCATCGGATTGTTCATGATGCTTCAAAACAGAATGTTTCTTACTTTGATCTGCATCTGATAGCAATCTTCTGCAAAAAATCTTGAGTATCAAAATCATATCAAAAGCCAATATCCAGCTTTCCAATGACACAATCAACGTTTCCAGCAATGACATTTCGCTGGTTGATGAGTATGTGTTGTTTTTCAGGTAAGAACATGGATTGAGACTGCAATTTTTGCAGAGCAAAATTTTGAAAAAAACAGTGTGGAATTTGGATCTCGCTCTGATTAAGGAGTGAGTGTGAGAGCGAAGTAAAAAACATAGTGGAAACCTCGCTCTCGCTCTGTTTCTCACAACGAGAATGAGAGTGAGAGCGAAGAAAAAACCAGCGTGAAAACCTCGCTCTCGCTCTGTTTCTCACA
>CAZJOL010000147.1:0-6959 GCA_964547605.1 uncultured Bacteroidaceae bacterium
ATTAAGGAAAATGATATTCCGGCCATTCTTTTTTCCGAAAAACCGGGTGTTCTGATACAGGTGAAAGACACAAAATTCGTTGTCGATTATCTCTATAATAAAAACATTTCATTCTTCCCGATTGGCCGTGTAATCGGCGAGCGCGTGCTGAAGATTATCAAGAATGTTCAGTACGAATATTTCGAAATTGACAAGCTTCGTGATGTCTGGTTCAGAAAATCCTATCTGCTTGATCGTTTGCAGACAAAGCCCGAACTTGCTGAAAAACGCTCGGTAAATTATCCGAACCAACCATTGAAATATGAATTTCCTGCATTCTTCGATGGAACATTTCCTGAGGTGAAAAAAAGAAATGTAAAAGCGGCAATCATTCGTGAAAAGGGAGTGAATGGTGATCGCGAAATGGCTTACAGCCTGTATATGGCCGGTATGAGCGTGCGCGATGTTCATATGACCGACCTGATTGAAGGCCGCGAAGATCTGCATGACATCAACATGCTGGTATTTGTCGGTGGATTCAGCAACAGCGATGTGCTTGGCTCTGCAAAAGGATGGGCTGCCGGGTTCCTGTTCAATCCCAAAGCAAAGAAGGCGCTTGATGATTTCTATGCAAGACCTGATACATTGAGTCTTGGTGTTTGCAATGGCTGTCAGCTGATGGTCGAACTTGGCATTTTCAATGATAAGAAAAAGAAAATTCAAAATCCCGAAATGCATTGGAATGATTCTCGTAAATTCGAATCAGGATTTGTCGGCGTTCAGGTATTGTCCAACGAGAGTGTGATGCTGAAAGCTTTTGAAGGATCAAGACTGGGTGTATGGATTGCTCATGGGGAGGGACGTTTCAGCTTGCACGGCAAGGAGAGCGACTACATCATCCCGATGAAATATCTGTATGAAGAATATCCGGCCAATCCGAATGGATCTGACTACAATGCTGCTGCCCTCTGCACTCCTGACGGCCGCCATCTGGCCATGATGCCGCATATCGAGCGATCGGTTTTCCCATGGCAATGGGCTTATTATACTCCAGGAACAACGACCGATATTGTTTCCCCATGGGCTCATGCGTTTGTTGCCGCGCACGACTGGATTGAGGCCAACAGAAAATAATGGTTGCCTTAGAAATTCTATATTGTATTGTTCTCGTGTCAGCCATGACGCTGCTGATTCTGAAGTGGCGTGCATTTTCATTACCCGGTGTCAAAAAGCGCTGGGTGCTGGCGGCATTTTATCTGAAAGTTTTAGCTGGTCTTGGATTGACGTATATTTATACTTCATATTATTCTGGCAGGAACAATGCGGATATATTTCGCTATTTTGATGACAGTAAAGTGATGTATGATGCGGTGAAGACATCGCCTTCTGATTATTTGACCATGCTAAGCGGCATTAATGATGATCAGCAATATTTTTTCGATAATTATTACAGTAAAATGGATAACTGGTACCTGAAGTACCAGACAGTGATGTATAACGACAGTCACACCATCATCAGAATTAATGCTTTCATTCGATTATTTTCCTTTGGTTTTTTTCATGTTCATAATATTATTTTTATTATTCTCGGTTTCATTGGTTTGATGGCATTTTATAAGACATTTATAAAATATTTCAGCAATAAAGCGATGGCATTGTATGCTGCTGTATTTCTCATTCCTTCAGTAGTGTTTTGGAGCTCTGGCATCCTAAAAGAAAGTCTTCTGATATTTGCGTTGGGCCTTCTTCTATATTCGTATCAGCAACTACTGTTCATTTCTTTCAATTTTGGCCGGATACTGTTACTGTTTTTCAGCCTGGTCTTGATGTACTTCACCAAAACTTATGTGCTCGCTGTTATGATTCCGGTTATACTTGCAAACACATGGATTGTTTTGACAAATAACCGACATGCATTTGCAAAACAATTAATTTCCATATTATTTTTTGTAAATATAGCAGTGCTTGTTGGCAACCTGTTCCCTGATTTCAATGTTTTTCATCTGATCACTAATAAGCTTCATGATTTTACAAACTTAGCCCTATATTGCAATGCGGGTAGTATGATTGATCCAGTTCCTCTTGAACCACATTTCCTGAGTGTTCTGAAATACTCACCGGTTGCTGTTTTAAACACTCTATTCAGGCCTTTCCCAAATGATGTGAATTCTCTTATTATGGTGCCGGTCCTGATTGAAAACATCATTATAGCAATTGCGATTATTCTGACTATCATCTTTCATGAGAAAAAAGTGCAGCATGTCCGAATAATTTTCTTCTGCTTGTTCTTCGTTGTTGTATTATCAATAATTACCGGACTTACAACTCCGGTTCTGGGTGCCCTTGCTCGTTATAGGATTCCTTTGTTGCCATTCCTTTTTATGATGTTATTCCTGCTTATTGACTTTGAAAAAATTGAACGATTTCTGAAAATTAAAAAATCTTAGTGTATGAAAAAAATTATTCTCATTTCCGGCGCTACCAGCGGAATAGGCGCATCATGTGCCAAAAAGTTTGCGGCAGTCGGCTGTCGTGTAATTCTCTGTGGCCGGCGTTCAGAGCGCCTTTCGGAATTCAAAAAGAATCTTGTTTCACAATATGGAGAAAAATTCCTAACCTTGACTTTCGATATCAGAAACAGAGAGGAAGTTTTCAATGCCATTCAATCGCTGCCCGATGACTGGAAAGCGGTGGATGTTCTGATTAATAATGCTGGTCTGGCTCTTGGTCTGAATTCGCTTCAGGACGGTAGTATTGATCATTGGGAGCAAATGATTGACACAAATATTAAAGGTTTACTCTATCTTACAAAAGCTGTTGTCGTGCAAATGATTGAACGAAAAAGCGGACATGTTATCAATATCGGTTCTATTGCGGGTCGACAGGCGTATGCTAATGGAAATGTGTATTGTGCTACAAAAGCAGCTGTTGATTCACTCACAAAAAGCATGCGCATTGATTTTCTTCCGTATAATATTAAAGTTTCGCAGGTAGCTCCCGGAGCGGTTGAGACTGAATTCAGCCTGGTGCGCTTCGAAGGCGATCATGAACGGGCAGCCAATGTTTACAAAGGATATAAGTCTTTGGGCCCCGATGATGTCGCCAATGCTGTTTATTATCTTGCATCACTGCCACCGCATGTGAATGTGAATGATATGCTGCTTATGCCCACAGCCCAGGCTTGTGCCGGCATTATTCACAAAGAATAGATTTGCCTCTGTCTCGGGTGATTTCTGAAAGAAAAAATTCTGATTGAATATTTCTTCTTATATTTGAATTTAACCAATGGATAACCGCGCCCGTATATTATCCGTGCTTCAGCAGTACTGGGGATACAAAATGTTTCGCCCCATGCAGGAAGATATTATCCTTTCCGCTCTTGCCGGAAAAGATACACTTGCATTGCTGCCAACCGGAGGAGGGAAGTCCATTACTTTTCAAGTGCCAGCCCTGGCGAAAGATGGGTTGTGCATCGTTGTCTCACCGCTGATTGCATTAATGAAAGATCAGGTCGAGAATCTGAAGAAACGAAACATTAATGCCTATGCTATCCACAGCGGTCTGAACCAGTTTGAAATCGAGATCATTCTCAATAATTGCATCTACGGCGATGTAAAGTTTCTGTATGTTTCGCCCGAACGCCTCGAAACAGAAATGTTTTTGCTCCGTTTGCCAAAAATGAAAGTCAGTCTCATAGCGGTTGATGAGGCACATTGCATTTCTCAGTGGGGCTTCGATTTTCGTCCACCCTACCGCAATATTTCAAAAATCCGCCTACTGATTCCCGATGTGCCTTTTATAGCCCTCACTGCGACTGCAACTCCGGCAGTTGTCGATGACATAATGGAGCAACTTGCATTTCGCGAAAAGAATGTTTTCAAACAATCGTTCTATCGCAGCAATCTTGTTTACAATGTGATTCAGGAAGAGGATAAAACCGGACGGCTGTTGCAATTGCTCAATGAATACAAGGGAACAGCCATTGTGTATGTCCGCAATCGAAGAAAAACAAAAGAGTATGCTGATTTTCTGGTAAGAAACAAAATCAGTGCGCACTTCTACAATGCTGGATTGCTGCCCAATGAGCGCGATAAACGTCAGAGCGAATGGATTGGGAATAAAGTCAGGGTGATGGTTGCTACCAATGCTTTTGGTATGGGAATCGACAAGCCTGATGTGCGCCTGGTTGTACACATGGATATTCCGGACTGCATTGAAGCGTATTTTCAGGAAGCGGGCCGTGGAGGTCGCGATGGAAACATGTCGTGGGCATGGCTTCTGTGGAACAAAGCTGATATTATTGAAGCAGAAAAAAATCTTGATGCATCGTTTCCTGATCCGGAGTATATTTCACGTGTTTATAATGCGCTGGGAAATTATTTTCAGATTGTCACAGGTACAGGAAAGCTGTCAACATGGAATTTTGAACTCACAGATTTTTGCAATCGTTATTCGCTTCCGCCTGTCGAGACTTTCAATTCTGTACGCATTCTTGAGAAGGAAGGTTATGTCTCGCTCAGCGAAGCTATTCATACTCCATCGAAAGTGAAAATCCAGGCCGACAAGAATGATGTTTACCGTTTTCAGGTGGAAAACCGTGAATTGAGTCCGTTCGTAGAGTTGCTGTTACGCATGTATTCGGGCCTTTTTACAGGGTTTGTGCGAATTGATGAATTTGCAGTTGCCCGAAAAATGAATGCTGATAAACTGATTGTAATAAAAGGATTAAAGCAACTTGACAGACTAGGACTCATTTCATATGAGCCTGCCAGCGACAGTCCGCGCATTACTTTTCTGAGCGACCGCATCGACCACCGCGATGTTATTTTTTCGCAGGAACATTATTACAGCAGAAAAAAGGAAGCTGAAAAGCGACTGGAATCAATGAAGAGCTATTTGTCGGGAACAACACGTTGCCGCAGTCAGTTGTTGCTTGATTATTTCGGCGAAACGCAATCGCGCCGTTGCGCCATGTGTGATATTTGTGAGAAACGGAGCGAGACTGGTTTGTCGGAATACAAATTCAACGAAGTGCTCGATCGGGTGAAACCTGCGCTGAGAGAGGCCCCCATGCCATATGATAAAGTGATGGCCATGTTTGGATCGATGGACACGGAAAAAGCCACAAGTGCCATTCGCTGGATGATGGACAATGGCAAAATCGGAATGGATGACGATGGCAATCTATACTGGAAATAAAATTGAACGATTGGATTAAAAATTTTCAGTAATTTGGTCCTTCAGAATTTTTGGAATCAAATTTGTAATACGCCGCAAAAATTTTTTTATGAAAAAGCTTTTTGTTCTCTCGGTTGTTCTGTTTTCTATGGTTGCAGCCAAAGCACAGGTATCTGTTGATCCGGATACAAAAAAGATTGTTTACAGAGAAGTTGTAACAATGGAAGGCAGTAAAGACACTTTGTACAACAGAGCCATGGCCTGGATAAATTCATTTTACAAAAATCCGCAGTCAGTCACAACCTTGCGTGAACCGGAAAATGGTCTAATTCTTTGTGCACACCGCTTTGCCATGAAGGAAACCGACAAAGATGGAGATGTGCTGACCTCGAGTGTGATTGTTGAGTATAAGCTGAAAATTGAAGCCAAAGAAGGCAGGTATCGCTATACATTTGATGAATTCAGAAAGAAAGATATTTCAATGTTTCCGCTGGAGCGCTGGCTTGATAAAGCCGACCCGCAATATACGCCGAAATGCGATGAGTATTTGAGTCAGGTCGATACACAGATAAAGGAAATCATTGCCAGCCTGAAAAAAGGCATGCTCCCCAAAGTTGTTAAAAGCGACGTATGGTGATATTATGTGAGTCGTTTCACTTTAAGTGAACTGAACTCTCTTAGCCCGGGTCGGTAATTTTCAAGTAATACCAGTCCGGGTTTTTTATTTTTTTCAATGCTGCCAAAACGCTCATTTATTCCCAGAAAACGCGCGCCATTGAGTGTTGCAGCTGTTAACAGGGTTTCTGGTTTCAGCACAGGAAATTTTTGTAGCAATAAATCTATTTCAGCAAACATGTTCAGTTCATGATTGGATGAAAGACTGTCAGTTCCGATCAAAATGTTTGGAGTCAGTTTGGTTATCATTGGAACATCCGGCAAACATCCGGTAATGTACTGATTTGAAACAGGGCAGCAGCAAAACCAGGGGTCGTCGAAATGTGCAAGAATATTTTCAATGGTTTTTTTATCTGCGAAAGTATTGTGCACAAACATGACCCTGCTTTTTTTTGGCAAACATTTGCAGGCTGCTTCAGATGCGGAATTGAAACGGGAAGCAACAGCGTTATTCCCGTGCACATTTTTTATTGGCCTTTTGTTTTCGAAGTACTGATTCTCTTCATCGCTTTCAAGAAAATGAATGCTGTGTGGCATGCCAGTACTTGATAGGCGCGTCATCAGAAGTGACATCAACGTGTCGGACAAGGTTATGAGTGTATGTGCTGAAAGTGAGCAACTTTGATTTTCTTCTGCAAAAACATTTTGGAGGGAAAGCAGATCGGTAAAACGGATCTTTGCTTCACCCTCGTTGGTGCCAAAAACTTCCAGAAAAGTATGAAAATAAATGTCGCTTTTCATTTTTGCAGCAAGCGTAATGTCTGTATTGCTTATATCGGCTATCGCAACAACGCCTTGCTTTTGTTGTTCATCAATGGCATGCTGAATATCGGCCATAATAATTTTATCGGCCGGCCGACGCGAATGCACTCCGCTCATGGCTCCATAAAATGCTTCCATCCCGGATTGTTCGGGATACAGGCCGCGGCTCCAGCTGAGTTCAAGATGACAATGGCTGTTGACAAGGCCAGGCAACAGAAGCCCGGTGAAATGAAAAGTGCTTTTATCCAGTGTCCGGCAATCATCTGCAGCAATGACATCCCGAATAGTCCCATCATTAGCGGTAAGTACGGCCATCCCGCTTTTGACGGACGAATCATGCATTAAAATGTATTCAGGGATGATGA
>CAZJOL010000148.1:0-6921 GCA_964547605.1 uncultured Bacteroidaceae bacterium
TTCACCTTCGTGATACTTCAGCGTCAGTGTGATTTTCGACTTCGATGGAAAATCGGCCACCAGATGAATTTTTCCTTGTAACTGGGAAACTAAATCCGTTACATCAACACTGTCGGAGCACGCTTTTGCGTAAGGGGTGATGTATTTGAAAAGTTCTGTTTCTTCGCCATTCGCTCCGGTGGTAAAGATATGACAAACGCGGTCCCATGGCTCGCATCCTTCGGGTGGACAATCGTAATTCAGATAAGCTGTTACTTTCTGGTAAGTACCGCTGAATGATGGGAAAACAATAGTTGTGTCTAAACGCATCAGAAGACCAAATGTGGTTTGTGTAGCCATATGCAACTGATTGATGGCCACAAATTCCTGCGAAGATGAATCCTGAACGACATTGAATGTAAAATCAGGAGAGGTTGTAGATGAGCCACCAGTGCTGGTTGCAACCACATGACCGATATAACTTCCGTAGGCGGCAGGTTGCCAGTAGCAAATATAATGACCGTTAGCAGTAGCTGTCGCAATATAATCAGTTCCGCCTATCACAAATTTCACATGTGAAATGGAAAGCAATTCAGAATAATCAATGACTGCCGTTGCATTCAATGGAATTTTGAGCAGTTTCGGATTTTTTACGGTAGCGCCATCCACCGGATTTTTTACATCTACTTCGGGGAAAACAGCAAGCGGATCCACTGCCTCAAACGTCTGAGATACATCAGCCGCAGAATCAATGGTGGTGCCGTTTCCCGCTTGATGCGCGGTGATTGTCACCATGCCGGGACCTGAAATTGTTACTACGGTATCATTGGTAATAGTAGCCGGCCCGCTGATTGTGAAATTCACAGGCAGACTGTGATTTGTATATGCATGCAACACAAAAGCAGGATCAGTTGTAAGCATTGTTGCCGGAAGAGATTCGAAAACGATGTACTGATAACTGGGTCCGTACTGACGAATCACAACATCGTCAAATCCGCCCACACCGCCCTGCGAATGCATGAGCAGACGGTTCCACATGGCCGGATCGAGTTTGTTGCTGCTGCCAGGTGTCAGGCCAAGATTCACACTGTTGACTTCGGAAATGGTTGACCATGTTCCGGTTGGTGTCTTTGCATACATGGTGATGGCACCGGCTCCGGCATTGGCCGTAAAGTCGATCGAAAAACGAAATACGTTCCAGTCAGAAACGGAATTATCGTATGTGAAATTAATGGTAGTGCCATCGGGCTTTGTAAATGAGTGCTGGTCGTGATTGGTGTTATTGGCATTTTTCAGATAAAACCAGCAGCCACCATCATTGGCATCAGCTGTGCCGAAGTTGATGGTTCCGTTGTTGGTTGCATCATAGCCCCAGCCAAAGCCGACGCCCCACCAGTTCACCAGCATTTTCACTTCGATTTCCATGATGCCGCCTGCCGAAAAATCAAATGGCAACGCAGGCGTAGTCAGTCTGGATGCGGTTTGTCCGATGCCAGGTCCGCCATGATTGTAGAGCAGGCACAATGAATTATCGGGCGACAAAGCAGATCCGCCCGAAGTATAGTTCACCTCAAAGTCGCCACCCGACACGGTTTGATAAGTGCTCATCCAATTGTCCTGACCGTTTATGCCCGAGCCAAGTGTGAGACTGTTGAAATCATACGTGTACATGGTCTGCGCATTGAGAAATCCGCTTAAGCTCATGACAACACATACAATAATAAACAAAAGGACTTTTTTCATATTTTGTTTTTTTTAATTGTTCATTTGAATCATTCCATCCACCATACTTTGGTATAAGTGTTATCGGACGCGCCATAGGCATCAAGCCAGTTCTGATTGTTGTAGTTGACTTCGGATGCAGGAATGGGAAAACGGTAAAAAGTAATCGGATCACCCTCACGTGGTGTGCGTCCTGTGCGGGCCAGCGCAAATGCTTCGGCGGGTTGCCAGAAAAGATCGATCATGCGCTGTGCATAAATCATTTCAATTTTTTCTTCCTGAGTGCCGAAATTCCACAAATCAACTTTCATCTGCAACTTTGTAAGATCGAGTGATGACGGTACATTCACGACATCGTAGAAGGTGCCGGTTCCGCTGGGCAGTTGGGCCTGCGACATCCGATCATCCCAAAAATAGAACGAGGCCTGCAGCCCGCTCAGGAACTCATTGTCGGCATTGCCATCGCTTTGCGTCACACCGATTCCGCGCTGATATGCTTCGGCTTTGAGAAAATGTACTTCGGCACCTGAAATCAGAATTTCAGGAATAATCTGATTGTCGCTGACGAGAAAGAAATTGAACGGTGAATACAGACAATCATCGCCTTTGATGAAATAGGCTGCATCGGTGCGCCGCTGTCCGCCATAGGGTGCGCCGCCATCAGGTGCAAAGCCGGCCGGAGGATTCTGCGGATAAGCTACCCATTCGCCATCATTGTTTGTATCAAAGAAAAAATATGCGCGGCGATCGAAAATACCACTGCCATCGGTGCTGTCGTTTTCCGACATCATATGCCACATGGTAGAGCCCATGCGCAGATTCTTGTGTTCGCGGAACGCCCATTCCATGCTGCCCTGCCCAAGGTGCTGCAAATCGTTGCACAGCAATGCGGATTCAAGTGCAGCTCCGCCCAAATCCATTCCGATAAATACCTTTTTATTGCCTTCAATGATCTCCTGCACGTGCGCGGCAGCAATCACCGGTTCCTTGTCGTACATACGCATGGCATAGCGCAAACGCAGCGAATTGGCGAACTTCAGCCACATCTCCATATCGCCGTTGAAAAGGATGTCGTATGATTTGAATGTAAGAAATGGCTCTTGGGTTGTGGCTGTCAGATCAATATTATCGTCGCACCATTCAAGTTCACTCAGCAGAAACAGATAAATCTCGCGCTGGGTGTCGAATGCCGGATACAATTTGCTGTCGTCGATATAACCGTAGCCGGCTTCGCTGAAAGGAATATCACCGAAGAAATCGGTCACTCTGAATGTCTTGTAAGCCAGCAGGATTTTCACCATCGCTTTCATGTTGTCGAGTTCAGGCGACGGAGTTGCAGCATCGAAGCGGCGTTCGAGCTCCCTGACATTCGGCAGGATTGTGTAATAATTACTCCAGACGCTTTCGGTGCCGATGTTGTAATTTCCCCATGCTTCTTTTGTGAGTGCACCCATCTGGGTTTGTTTGTACAACACTTCGTTGTTGATGTAAAACAATTCGTCACCTGAACGTATGAGTGAATTCTCGATTCCAAGAAACAATGAGCCATCGGATGCGGTTGTAAACAAATCGATGGGCGTGTTGATTTCATCAAAATCCTTCGTACATGATGTGCTGACCGAACAAAAAACGGCAATAAGCAACAGACTGAATATTCTTGTTTTCATAACTGATTTCATATTGAATTAAAACCGTGCTTTGATTCCGAATGAATAGGAGCGGCATCCGGGAAGTGAGGCCCATTCAAAGCCCTGAGCATTACCCGATCCGTTGATCCCTTCGGGATTTATTTTGTCGGGGACACTTGAATATATGTAACCTACATCGCGGCACACAAAGCTGATCCCGATTTCCTGAACGAATTTCATCCGGGTAATATACTTGCGCGGAATATTGTAAATCACTGCCACTTCGCGCAGTTTGATCCACGTGTCTTCGATGATTCCAGGAGTTGAAAGGAATTTTCCCCAGCCGCCGTAATTCGGCATATACTTGTAATAATAGTGAACAACTTCTGTATTCACTGTTCCGTCCTGATGTACACCTTCGAGAATAACGCCGGTGTTGCTTACATTTCCATCCGGATCGGTATAGGGCAATCCGCCGCCATCGCGCTCCAGGAGCGTCTCAGGGCTTTGTCCGGTCTGCATGCTGATTACATAGGTGCCGCAATAAATGTCGCCACCGAATTTTGAATCAATCAACGCACTCACCGTCAGATTGCGGTAAGTCCAGGTTCCGTTCAGTCCCCACAAAAACTTCGGTGATGCATTGCCGATCGGTACACGAGTATCGGTAATCAGATATTTGGTGCCTTCGTCATTTAAAATCGGATTTCCATTTTCATCTCGGATGTAATCGTATCCGCTGATGGTTCCGTAATCGTCGCCTGCCTGCAGAATCTGGGCAGGACCATTGAGTCCCCACAGGTCACCGATGACCAGCTGTGTGCCTTCTTCACCCAGACTGATGACCTTGTTGCGGTTACGCGTCAGATTGAATCCGATTTTCATGCGCTGATCCTTTCTTTCAAGTACAACGCCGCTTAACGTAAGTTCAATTCCCTGGTTCGACATTTCGCCGTTGTTGATTTTCACACTCGAAGCGCCAGACGAAGTCGGAATGGGCAATCCGGGAACAATCTGATCAAAAGAGAATTTATAGTAATATGTAAAGTCGCACTCTATCTTGCCTTTCAGCATTTCAGTGCTCAAACCGGCTTCGTATGAATTCACGCGCTGAGGCTTCAATCCTGTTGGTGGAATGGGCTGCGGGAAAGTCACTGCCTGCATACCGTTGACCATAAAGGAATTGTATTGAAAATATGTTTCGTATGGTGCGCAGTCCGAAGCTGTCTGAGCCGCTCCCATACGCACTTTGCAGAAGTTCATCCAGCTGTCGGAAAAATGAAAGGCATCGGATAGAACAAAGCTCAGCGAAGCAGATGGATAAAAATATGAATTGGCTTCGGGTGGCAAGGTCGATGACCAGTCATTGCGACCGGTGAGCTCGAGAAATACCATGTTTTTATATGAAAGGTTCACAAATGCAAAAACCGAATTGGTCTTGCGGCGCCATAATGACTCATAAGCCCTTACATCGCCCGGATAATTGAATTGAGGATCATCAACATCGCCGGTATAGTTGGTAAAAGAATACATGTTCGGATAATACCAGTTGCCCGAGCGACCCGACATACCGTGATTGTTCTGCGAAAAAGTTCCGGCTCCTGCGCTGAAACGGCCATTGAGCTGAGTGCCGAATAAACTGTCCTTATGCGCCACAAATAAAAACTCACTGTTGTTGGTCTGCGCCTTGTCCATGGTTTTGCTGTAATATCCATACAACATTCCTTCAGCGTCAATGGGTTTGTTTTTTACTTCCCATTCATCGAGTCCGTAATCAAGACCAGTGCGGCCGGTAGCATTCAGCCATTCGTTAATTTCATAATTGAGCGAAATGCCGCCGATGAATTTGTTTCTGTTCAGCGTAGTGTTGTTGTTGTTATAACTCCACCACAAATACGGATCGATGTAGGCATATGGGTAATTGAGGCGCTCAACCCTCGATCCATCCTCGCTTTCATAATTTTCCATATCCTCGCCCTGATAGCTGCGCGGATAGCAATAGAGAAATCCTTTCGAAAAGGAATTTTCGGATTCACCCAGTGTAGGACTGTTCAAACGGTTATAGTTGATATACTGCAACGACACCCCGGCCGTGATTTTCTTCGAAACGGTGAAATTGGTATTCGAATTCAATGTGGTCTGCGAGTAATTCGAATTGTCAACAATGGGTTTGTTGTCGGTCCGGGTGATCGACATTCGTGTGTTGGCCGTTGCCGTGCCGCCTTCAAGAGCAACATTGTGCGTGGTGGTAAGTCCGTTTTTAAAAGCCATTCTCAGGTTGTCGGGCTGCGGCGACCATGTGCGCATGGTACCATCCCACCAGCGGATTTGTTGCCCAAGCATTTCAGGTCCCCACGAAACCGCACTGCCATAATAGCCGAATTCGGCCGATGTGGATGAAATGTCACCGTCCTGATTTAAAATGAGATTGTCGGTATGTTGCTGCGTCTGATAATAATATACGCCATTTGAATCGACCGGGAACGTGGGCGGAGTCAAAGTGAGCGGAGCACCACCGCCGTATTTGTTCTGTACTTCACGAAAGCGATAAGGTGTTGTTATTTTGTTTGTTACGCTGTAAGTCACTCCGATGCCCTGGCGCGTCTTTCCTTTTTTCATGGTAATCAGAATGACGCCGTTTGCGCCGCGTGAACCATAAAGCGCAGAAGCAGAGCCACCTGGCAGAATAACCATTTCTTCTATATCGTCCGGGTTGATGTTGTTGATGGCCGATCCCCAGTCCGATCCGGCCCTGGCACCGATTCCTTCGGAGTTTTCCATCGGAATTCCATCCACCACAATCAGCGGCTGATTGGTTGTGAGGAAGTTATTGTTTCCGCGGATGACAATACGTGTTGTTCCGCCATCCACCCCGTTGCTGTTCGATACCTGAACACCAGCCGTTTTTCCTGAAACTGCACTGATGATGTTGGACGTATTTGATTTCAGAAGGTCCTCACCATCAACTTTTTGCGTGGCATAACCCACCTCACGACTTTGACGGGTGACACCCAACGCGGTAATTTCAACAGCTTCGAGCTGCTGCACCGTCGGTTTCAATTTTATATTGATAACCAGCTGATTTCCAACGGCCACAGTCTGTGGCTCAAATCCTACAAAGCTGAAAATCAATGAATCACTGGCCTTGACAGCTGCAATACGGTAGTTTCCATCCAGATCGGAATTGACTCCTTTGGTGGTGCCCATAACAGCTACCGCCACAAATGGCAACGGACTGTCGTCGGCTGCCGAAGTCACTTTTCCGCTGATTGTTTTTTCCTGAGCGATCGCTGCACCGGCAAAAATCAATGTGCAGAGCAACCATGCGTAAACTTTTCTCATTCTTTTTCAACTAGTTAATAAAAAATGCAATGAAGCTTGATAAAAGTAATTGTATAATGAGCAGAGTTATTTTTATTTATTTGTGTTGATGTTATATTCCACAAATTGCGACTGAAATTCACTTCATAAAAACATGTCTGATTTGAAATGTACCAGTAAATTATTCAGGATTCACATCGTTTAATAAACATTCTCATGGCATGATAGCAAAAAAATCATTAATTTTGCAGTCCTCAAAATGGTCTCGTAG
>CAZJOL010000149.1:0-5193 GCA_964547605.1 uncultured Bacteroidaceae bacterium
CTTCCGGAGTTCTGTGTTTCTCAATTAACTGAGTGAACAAATCCACCAGAACGTTGATCTGACCATTGAGTTTAATGGGTTGGCACTGCACAGCTCCAGTGTTTTCATTGGTCTTCATATTGTTTGAAAAAGTCTTGCTGCTGCCGGAAACGGCTTGGGAGTATGGTGTTTCCGAAACACCTGTGTTTTCGCTGAAAGACTTTTCAAAACAATCCGGACTAAAGGTCAGATTAAAACGGTACAATTTGCACACTTTCGGAACAGACAGTTCCTGAAAAATCTCATAAAACAGCCTTTCCTTGCTTTCTAAGGGCGTGTTGATATAGGGGAGGAACATCTGCTGATAAAAAACAATTGCTCTTGCCACAAGCAGATTGAGCACGAAAAAAATATAAATATTGTCGCGGACTTTTTCATTCTGTATCTCTCTGAGATCTTTCTTGACTTCGCTGAAAAGTTTCTTTGATTTTTGGATTTGCCGGTTTGCATACACCGAAAGATCTTTTGAGTCGGAGCTGTACTCAAGAACCCATTCTGCCCTGAGTTTAATGCGCTCAAATTCATCCCCCATCAACTCAAGAAAGCTTTGGCTTTTGGGCGTATCGAACGTTGGAATATCATTCGAATCTTCCAACTTATAAACCTTATTGGGCCTGATCACAATTTTGTATTTCCCATTCGGAAGCTGGTGGTAATCGACGGAATAATCCTTTTTGCTTTTATAACCGTAGGACAGGAAATTATTATTGTCGAGATAATCTATCAGGTCGGTATTCGCTGGAAGTATGGCCACCTGGATGGTGTTGGCTTCATAAACCAGATTGCAGAGCCCTTCGGAATTGTTATAACACGCCTGTTTTGGGTGAAACCGCCCGTTGGCAATTTCACAATAAGTGGTTACATGTATTAACTCATGGCACATATTGTATAATAATCTTTTACATAATATTAAAAAACATAAATATTCACTCTTTTATTGTCAAAGTTCAGGAGATTTTTGGCTTCGGTTGAAAATTTTCAGCTATCGGTCTGGCCGGTCTTTTTAAATTTGAAAAAAAATTCAGGCCGCGATTGAAATGGGATGCTTTTTTAGCAAATTTCAGGCAGCACAATATAAACAGTCATCAAACAATTGTGTTTCAATGCCTAACGCGCTTTCTTTACACAATATTAGCAATACGCTCCCTGATTCTCCCGAACCCTGGGACCCTACTTTTTGTTATGTTGTAAAATGTTGTATATTTGCATTCTATAAAAATCGTTCTTCACAAAATGTAAAGAAAAATATCTGGCTGGCTTTTTAGCTACCCGGTTTTTTTGCACATCAGGATATTACGTCCCAGAGCGGGTTTGCGCAATTAGGTTGCGGAGCCTGTCTCTCCGCACAAAGCCGCATAAACACTAGTGTTTCGAAAGGCTTGTCAAAACTTTACACCCAATTCCTGAAAAAGATTGGGTGTTTTTTTTATCCCGGAACATGCCCGGTAAGGCACCATTGCGCTCTCTGCGCGATACTTATGTGAAATCTCTCTGTGCGACCCACTGAATCAGACTTCATCGCAGATGAAGATTGATTCGCACTTGTCCGCCCATCATGTCACGACAGTGACTGATGCTGGCGGGTTAGCGTCCATAAGACCTGCTGGGGGCAAAAATTCCCTTCGCGTGCATTCGAGTCATTCGCGGAAGACAGAATTTCTCTGCGCCATTGCGCTCTCTGCGCGATACTTATGTGAAATCTCTCTTTGCGACTCACTGAATCAGTCTTCATCGCAGATGAAGGGTGATTCGAATTTGTGAAAATCGAAGGCCCCGCTGAGGAAATTTTGTTTTTAATCTGTGGACATCCCTGCCTGCGTGATGCAGTCAGGCAGGTGTGTGCATCTGCGGACGAAAGAATCAGACGCGGAAAAACGCAGAACAACTGAAAAGCATCCACGATAAACGCGGATAATATATGCACAATCTGAATCAGTCTTTACCGCAGGTAAAGGCGGATTCGCATCCGCGAAAATTGAAAGCCCCGCTATGGAAAATTTGTCTTTCAATCTGCGAACATCTGCGTTAATCTGCGGACAAAGAAATGGGAGAGGCTTCGAGGGTTTTCCAGGAGATCCCGGCACAGTGAGCAATGCTGTGTCTCAATCAATGCCCGGGAACTTGGTGGTGAATTTTTTGTGACCTTGTGTCAAAATCTATTGCACAATTTGAATCCGTCTTTACCGCAGGTGCTTAATATTAACCTTGTCCTGTGTTTTCTCTGCGTCCCTGCGATCTCTGCGCGAAACCCATATTTTCTCTCTGCGGACTCCATAATCAGAAGCAGTATTTCTTCGTCTGCAGCGTCGCATCCTTATCTCCGAGCGATTCCGCCTTATTGAAATCGGCACACGCATTCTCCTTCTTCCCCATGCGGATCTCGCACAGGCCCTTGTATTCAAAACCCTTGGCATACTTCGGATTGAACTGCGTTGTCAGGATAAAATCATCGAGGGCGCCCATGATATCTTCCGAGTTGAACTTTGCCATGCCCCTGTTGTAGTAGTAATAATAAACAGTCGTGTCGAGGTAAATCGCTTTATTAAAATCGTCAATGGCTTCATTGAATTGTTTTGTTTCGGAAAAAACCATGGCGCGGCTGAAATAATTGTCGGCCACGTTAGGCGCGATCTGCACGGCTTTGTCTAAATCTTCGATAGCACCGGATGTGTTTCTCGAACGCATTTTTGATAAAGCTCTGCGTTTATAAAAATCAAAATTGGTGGAATCAAGTTTAATTGCTGTATTGTAATCATTGATTGATCCCTCTGTATCTCTGTTTTCTGTTTTTATGATTCCACGGTAAAAATAATATTTGGGCTCGTTGGGATTGCGCTCAATGGCTTGAGAAAAATCTCTGATAGCTTCTGTGAAATAGCGCATTTCGGCTTGTGAAAGTCCACGGTTGAAAAAGTATTCTGCTTTGGAATCATCGATGGCGATTGCCTTATCGATATCGACAATGGAGCCTTCAAAGTCTTTCAGATTGTGTTTTGCCCAGGCGCGACCGGCAAATGCATCGGCTGTTTGCAGGCCAAGTTCAACGGCCTTGTTGAAATCACTCAACGCATCTTTGAATTTTTTTATTTCATTATACAGATGGCCTCTCAGGAAATAAGCGTCTGCAAAGTCCGGTTTCAGTGCAATCGATTTTGAAACATCCACCAGTGCACTTTCGCTGTCACTGAGTTTCACTTTGGATGTGGCTCTGTTGTAGTATCCAAGCGATTGGGAGGAGTCGAGTTTCACCATCATGTCAAAGTCTTCAAGTGCACCTGAATAATCATTCAGCTGCATTTTCGAAAGTCCGCGATAGCGCCAGGCCTGAACATATTTTGCATCCGAAAGAATGGCGTTGGTGAATTCAGATTCTGCCTTTCTAAAATCACCGGCTTTATATTTCAGCAAGCCTGTATCAAATGATTCCTGCGGTGTTTGAGCACTCGCACAGACAGAATAATTAATCAACAGGAGGATAAAAAATACTCTCATGTAGGGTGGGTTTGCGGTTTTTGTACGCACTGAGTTTCAGAATGTTGCCAATTTAATATTTATTTAAGATGTTTTTTATCAGCAAGTTGCTCTTTTGACTGAAAAGCCACAAATGTAGACGCGGAAAAACGCTGAATAAGTTAAATACGAACAGATGGACGCTGATTCGCACAAGTCCGCCAATCATGTCACAATAGTGACTGATGCCGGCGGGTTTGTGAAAATTGAAAGCCCTGCTGCTGAAATTAATTTTTTAATCTGTGAACATCTGCGTGCATCTGCGCACAAAAGAATCAGACGCGGGAAAATTTATTGTACAATCTGAATCAGTCTTCATCGCAGGTGAAGGCTGATTCGAATTTGTGTTCATCAGGAGTACATGCGGTTTTAATCTCTTCGCGAAGATTCGAGTCATTCGCGGAAGAAGAAGCGGTGTGGCTCCGCGTGAAACCACGTGAAACGTGGCAAGCTGCGACAAGTCGAATGCTTTCCAGGAGATTCCGGGTCAGGTAATATATAGTCCACGGATTACACTGATTACACCGAACTTAATTTTTTTTCAGCGGCCCTATACCGATTACACTGTCGTCAACAATTATTACTACGTAATAATTATTGACTGCAAAATGATTGTACGACTATCCGTGGAAATGGCTTCAGTCGAAGACGGAGAGACATTTCATCCGCTGAAATCCAAAGACCTGCTGAGGGTGTTTTAACCTGCCCGACTGCCTGTTGCAGTTAAACTTGCAGGCGGGTCCGTGTTTTCCGTGTCATCCGTGGACAAAAAGGGGAGTCTCTGCGCGACCCACTGAATCAGTCTTCATCGCAGATGAAGATTGATTCGCATTTGCGTTCATAAGACCTGCTGAGGGATGCAAAATTTTTTCGCGTTTATTCGTTTCATTCGCGGAAGAAGAAGCGGTGTGGCGATGGAGGTTTTCGGGGAGATCCCGGCACGGTATGAACTCCGAACAGCGAACAAGGAAGTGAGAATTACGAAGGAAATCTACTTCAAACTTACTTCTCCCTTCATATTTCCTTGTTCTTTTTGATCCGTAAGAATGCACGGATTGTTCATGATTCAAAAATCAGCGACCGGGAACTTGAAAGTTGAAAGTTCATCAGGTTCATAAAGTAAAAAGGCACTTCATTTTGTTCAGACTTCCGATCAAAAATCAAAAATCAAAAATCGGATATCGTAAATCATGATGCCTTAGTGTTTTTGTGGCCTCGTATCGATTATGCCTCTTTCGAGGAGACAATCGCGATGATGTTGAGGATAGTATCCACGGCTTTCACCATGGTTTCAACCGCAACAAATTCATGCTTTCCGTGAAAATTATGTCCGCCCGCAAACAGATTGGGGCAGGGCAAACCCATGTAGCTGAGCCGGCTTCCGTCGGTGCCTCCGCGGATGGGCTTCACGTCCGGTGTTACACCAACATTGGTCATGGCCTGCATGGCAACTTCCACCACATGAAATACCGGCTCAATCATTTCACGCATGTTGTAGTACTGATCTTTGAGCTCCAGCACAAACACATCTTTTTTGTATTTATTGTTGAGATACTCAACAATGTCCTGCATCTGTTTTTTCCGGCGCTCAAAAATGGCCTTGTCATGATCGCGTATGATGTAGGAAATTTCAGCTTCTTCGAC
>CAZJOL010000149.1:5293-6913 GCA_964547605.1 uncultured Bacteroidaceae bacterium
TAGCGCAGCAGGTCGGGGAAATCAACCGGGCTGAGTACAATGTTTTTTTCAGTATTCAGCGTGATGTTACCACCATCGTAGCCTTCGATAATCTGCGGCTTCACATCGTTTCCGGGCATATCAGGCGATGTGTCCATATGTGCAATGAATCCCACAGCGGGGATGTCGCGGTCGATATTGGATGGAATGGTTGCCATCACGTATCCGTTTGCATCGAGCGATACATCGGTCACTCCGAAGGTTTTGAGTTCGGTGGCCAGTGCATTGGCCAGTACCAGTTGTTTGTTGGTACTGGGGATCGATTCGCTGTTGGGGTCACTCTGGGTGTCGAGTGCAACATAACGCAGAAAACGGTTGAGTAAAGTCTGTTTCATATCAACAGGATTGAATTCGCACCCAAAAATACAAGTTTCTGCGGAATAGAACAATAAAATTATTGAACAGACTGTCTCAAACACCAAACATCAGCGCAGAAACATCATTCCATCGTCCGATAGCGACAACGGAGCTAAAGTTCGCCGCGGCGAAATGGAACCGTTGTTTCTGCTATTGTTATGACGGTTCCAAGTTCCGGCCTGTTTTAGAAAACCCTCGAAGAGTTCCGAAATCTTCGAGGGTTGATTGTAGCCGGAACGGTGGAATGTCGTAACAAAGATTCGCCGTACGACAGTCTGTTCAAGTACACATTTTCCTTCCTCATTTCCCAAACAAATATTACTTTTGAGAAAATTATCGTCAGTTAAAAAACATCAATATGGAACTTTTTGAAAAACAAGTGTATGCCTCACGCCGCGAACGCCTGATGAAGAGCGGCCTCAAGGGCATTGCCCTTTTCATTGGCAACACCGAATCCCCGATGGATTATCCGTCCAACGGATACCATTTTCGTCAGGACAGCAATTTTTCCTATTTCTTCGGGCTCGATATTCCCGATATGGCCGGCATCATTGACTTTGACGAAGGCAAACAGATTCTTTTCGCCAACGATGTCGATATCGAGGACATTATCTGGATGGGCCCGCAACCCGCTGTGAAAGATCTGGCAGCAAAGGTCGGCATTGCTGAAACTCATCCGTTTGCCGCACTTGCCAGCTATCTTACGCAGGCAAAAAATGCCGGCCGCGCCATTCATTTCACTCCACCATACCGCGCCGAAAGCAAGATCATGCTGAATACAATGCTGGAAATTCCTTTCGGAGAAATGAAATCCAAGGCCAGTGTTGATCTGATCAAAGCTGTGGTTGCATTGCGCGCAATCAAGGAACAGTGCGAGATTGACGAACTTGAGCTCGCGGCAAAAATCGGTTTCGAAATGCACATGATTGCATTCCGTCATGCAAAACCAGGTGTGATTGAACAAGAAATCTGCGGACTGATGGAAGGCGTTGCTTATCAATATGGCAAAGGTCCTTCGTTTCCGATCATCCTGTCGGTACGTGGCGAAACATTGCACAACCACAATCACTCGAATGTTATGCAGGCCGGACAGATGCTGCTGAGCGATGCAGGTGCACAAAGCAACAAATACTACACATCGGATTACACACGCACCATGCCTGTGAGCGGAAAATTCAGCGAACAGCAGAAAATGATTTATCAGATTGTGCTCGATGCAAACAA
>CAZJOL010000150.1:0-6911 GCA_964547605.1 uncultured Bacteroidaceae bacterium
TCTGGAGTTTATACCGCTGAAAGCGGTAGTACTTTTCTTGGAGTTTATCCTGAGCCACGCAATGCGTGATAAACTCCGTCGAAGGACAATGAAAAAGAAAAGTACGCAGGCCGCAAGCTATCACAGCATCGATTCCACTTTCAGAATCAGATTGTCGGGCAGATAGGTGCGCCAGTTGAGATTGTTCAGCTCGTCGTTGATTGTAAAGTAGCGGCTGATGCGGCCTTTGCGCATGTCCTGCACCACGTGCGGCAGAAACCCGATGCAGGTAATCCAGCCTTCATCCAGCTCTTCGAGCCATTCTTCGTAATAGTCGGTATCGGAATAATGAAAGTTGAGCACGTTTTCGCCTATGAGTATAAACTGCGAAATGCCGCTTTCAATCATCGGTTCAATGACATTGCGTTTCAGAAACATGATGTCGTTGTACAGTAGATCATTCCATTCGCCGATGAATTCAATGATGGCAGTGCGGCTGCGGTAATCGGCAAAAATGATTTTCAGATACAGCGTATTGGACCCGAAATCGTCCCATTGAGGATGGATGTAATAGTTGTAGACGGTATGTGTGAAATAGATATCGCTGTGCTCACGTCCGTAGAAAGGCGACATGCTGTCTTCCTCGCTTATATATAGGTGGCGCCAGTTATAGAATGGTTCGATATCATGCATGGCTCTCAGCCGCGGTCACTGATCATTTGCAGCCGGTCGAAATCAAGAATTTCAATTTCCTTGCCTTCGATGCGGATAATTTCTTCTTTCTTGAATTCACTGAGAATGCGGATGACATTTTCCGTTGTCATACCAATGAGCTCTGCTATCTCCTTGCGCGAAATCGGCATTTCAAAAATTCTAGACTTGTATATTTCCTTCGAAAATTCAAGCAATGTCATTGCAATGCGGCCACGCAGATTGCGGCTGTTGTTCTGCACAAAGCGGTCGATGATATCATCCGAAGTCTTGCTCGATTTCTTCAGCAGTCCGATGGCCAGATTGCCATAGCGCATGGCCATGTCGATGATGAGATTGAGCGGAAAAATACAGATTTCGGTATATTCAATGGCCGTCATTGTGTAGGCGTAGTGCTTGCCGTGGAAAACAGTGAGCAGACTGATATAGTCGTGGGGTTTGGCAATCGAAATGATATGTGTCCGCTGCGATTCGGTGGTGGCTGACAATTTGACAATTCCGCTCTTGATATAAAAGAAATCAACAATGGGTTCGCCTTGCTTTACAATGATTTCGCCCTTTTTGAAAGCTTTTTGTCTCTTAACGCGGCATAAAACATCGTTATCTTCTTCCGGCACATAGCTTGAGATGAGTCCACGCATGATGCAATTCTCGCATCTGCACTGGTCGGCATTGTGATCGGTCTTTTGAACTTTAATATCAGGCATCTTTTTTTATTTACCACAAATGTAAAAAATCTGCACAATTTTAAACCAATAAATATTCAAAGCATCCAAATAACCGGTTGCAATGATGGCATATATTTTGCTAACAGCGCGCCGGTTTTTTGTATTTTTGTCAAAACATTTCAGCTTTATGAAAACTATCCGTTTATTTTTTGTATTGATGTTGCTGTCAGGATTTGCTGCCAACGCGCAGAGCGGGGCAACCATCAAATTCGAAAAACTCGTTCACGATTTTGGCGAACTCACAGCCGGTGATCAGGCAGAAGTTGAATTCAAATTCACCAATACCGGTAATGAGCCTTTGCTGCTTTCGAATGTGCGATCCACCTGTGGCTGCACTGTCCCGACCTGGCCTCACGAGCCGATCCTTCCCGGAAAATCGGCATCAATCAAAGTGAAATATGATTCAAACAGGGTTGGGCCAATCAACAAACAGATTACAGTCGAATCAAACGCATCCAATGGTCCTATTTATCTGAAAATTACCGGCAACATCAAGAAAAAGCCGGAAGAAATCATGCCTCTTCAGAACTACGACAACAACGGAACTCCATTTGTCCAATAGCAAAAACAAAGCACTATGAAAAAAATAATTATTTCTCTGCTCATGCTCGCGCTGCCGCTGGTCTATGTAAGTGCTCAGAATGTAGCCACAGGCCCGGTCATTTCTTTTGAAAAACTCACGCACGACTTTGGAACAATCAGCAAAGGCACGCCGGTGTCCTATGATTTTGTTTTCACCAACACGGGTAAAGAGCCCTTGCTGCTTTCGGAGCCCCGTTCCAGCTGCGGATGTACGGTGCCTTCATACCCGAAGGAGCCCATCATGCCCGGACAGAAGAAAAGCATCAAAATAACCTTCGATGCTGAAAAAGAAGGCGAATTCAACAAACAGGTCAATATCCTTTCAAACGCCGAAAATTCACCGGTTGTCATTGTAATCAAAGGCAAGGTGATTTAATATCATTTGTTTGTCATTTGTCAATTTTTTTTTGAAACTTTGTCCCGTCAAACCCTGACGGGATTTTTTTTAATTAAAACACATAGTCATGCCCGGAATATCCAAAAAAGCGCAGAACATGCCTGCTTCGCCCATCCGCAAGCTGGTGCCATTCTCTGATGCCGCAAAAAAACGCGGAGTGAAAGTCTATCACCTCAATATCGGCCAGCCCGACATCGCAACACCCGATGTGGCCATGAATGCCATCCGCAACTTCAGTCAGAAAGTGGTTGAATACAGCCATTCGGCCGGTATTCTTTCATATCGTCAGAAGCTGGTGGGCTATTATGCAAAAAACAATATTCACATCACCGCCGATGACATCATTGTTACTTCAGGCGGATCCGAAGCCATTCTGATTGCACTCAGCACCATTATGGATCCTGATGACGAACTCATTGTTCCCGAACCATTCTACGCCAATTACAACGGATTTTCAGTCAACTGCGGCGTGAAAAATGTTCCGATTCCTTCAAAAATCGATACTGGCTTTGCTCTTCCTGCCATTGAGGAATTCGAAAAGGTGATTACACCGAAAACCAAAGCCATCCTGGTCTGCAACCCCAACAACCCGACCGGATACCTGTATTCGAAAGAAGAAATCGAAACCCTTGGCAGGCTTGCAAAAAAACACGACCTCTATCTGCTGGCCGACGAAGTGTACCGCGAATTCATTTATGGCGATGCAAAGCATTTTTCCGTCATGGAACTTGAAGGACTTGATCAGAACTGCATTTTGGTCGATTCTGTATCGAAACGCTACAGCGCTTGCGGTTTCCGCATTGGTGCGCTGATTTCGAAAAACAAGGAAGTTATGGCCGCTGCCATGAAATTTGCACAGGCACGTCTGAGTCCGCCGACCTTTGGGCAGGTGGCTTCTGAAGCGGCAATCGAAACACCCGAGTCATATTTCACCGAAGTGAAAGCCGAGTATGTGGCACGTCGCAATATTGTTGTTGAGGCCATCAATAAAATGGAAGGTGCTTTCTGTCCGAATCCGAAAGGTGCTTTCTATGTGGTTGCACGCCTTCCGATCGACGACAGCGACAAATTCTGTCAGTGGCTGCTCGAAGATTTCAATCTGAACGGTGACACCGTGATGCTGGCTCCTGCCACCGGTTTCTATTCAACTCCGGGCATGGGCAAAGACGAGGTCCGCATCAGCTATGTATTGAATGTGAACGATATGAAACGCAGCATGGAAATTCTGGAAGCCGCTGTCAAAGCGTATCCCGGAAGAAAATAGAATTTGCTGAACCATAAAAAAAGCTGCTTTTCGGGGCAGCTTTTTTTATAAATACGAAATACGAAATCAGAAATACGAGATCTGAAATAGGCGTAAGTCGTTAGTCGTAAGGCGTAAGTAGTTTTGAGTGAGAACCTTCTTCTTCCTGCTGCAAGCAGCTTAACCTTGACCTCAAACTCAACCTCAAATCAGCTTCTGCTCAGAGCTGACAGCTGATTGCTGACAACTGAAAGCTGTGTAACGTCCAACATCACTGCTTTCCATCATCATCAGACCTGGTTTTGTTTTTTGCCGGAACACGCCCCGCTTTGGCCAGCGCCTGATGCAGAATCCATTCAATCTGTCCGTTGACGGAGCGGAATTCATCAGCCGCCCATTTTTCCAGGGCCTTCATCACCTCTTCGTCAATGCGGAGTGCAAATGCTTTTTTGCCCATGGCTATGGTTTTTTATTGAAGCCGATGTATTCCAGCGCATGTGCAGCACTTTCATGGTCTTTCACACCTAACAGAATTCTGCGTTTGTCTTTCAGAATGATCTGAATTCCCCAGTGACCAGTGACATTATAGGCTTTGTCTTTGATTCCGCGCCAGCCCCAGCCGCCATACTGACGAATGGGATAGTACTTTCTCACAAAAGCGGATTCAATTTCTCCGGGCCCGAAAGTCGTCGATTTTTTGAAAGGCGGCATTTCGAAATAGATACCGCTCTCACTGATAGAGACCTTTAACTGCAGGCGTAAAACCATGAACAAGAGAAATCCGAATACCAGACTCATCAGAATCATAATCCCAATGAAAATGCCCGTCGGCAATTCTTCGCCTTCGTCGCCCAAAGGTATTCCATAATTGAGATAATTATACAATTCAATAACTGCAAACACCATAAACGCAAGCCACAACACAATCGGGATGGCGATAAACAAAGGTTTCTGCGTATGCTGGGTTTCGCTGAACGTTTTCATGACAATTGAATTTTAATAAAGTGTACCTGCGTTCACAATGGGCTGGGCAGCGCGTTCCGATGTAAGAACAACCATGAGATTACCAACCATGGCGGCTTTGCGCTCTTCGTCGAGTTCGACAATGCCTTTTTTGCTCAGCTGATTCAGTGCCATTTCGACCATACTTACTGCGCCTTCGACAATACGTGTACGGGCTGCAATGATGGCGGTAGCCTGCTGACGTTGCAACATGGCGCCGGCAATTTCGGGTGCGTAAGACAGATTGGAAAGTCGTGACTCAAGTACTTCAACACCAGCAATAGCAAGGCGTTCCGAAATTTCACGTTCAAGTTCAGCATTGATTTCGTCGCCGCCGGCTCGGAGCGAAATTTCTTCCTGTGCATCGTCGAAAGTATCGTATGGATAAGTGTGAGCAAGTTTACGAACTGCAGCTTCGGTCTGGGTTTTCACGAATATTTCATAGTTATCAACCTCAAACGCTGCTTTGTATGTGTCGCGGATGCGCCAAACCATCACAACGCTGATGATGATCGGATTCCCCATCTTGTCATTCACTTTCAGCGACTCGCTTTCCATGTTGCGGGCGCGCAGTGAAATCTTTTTCTTCACATAAAAAGGATTCACCCAGAAAAAGCCGTTTTCGCGGGCGGTTCCCATGTATTTTCCAAAAAGGATCAGCACCATGCTCTCGTTGGGATTGACCACAAATAAGCCAATGAACCCGAAGATGGAGAGAAATGAAAGCACGATGGTGCCAGTGATGATGAGCAGACTTTTAGTATCTGCAAAAATAAGAAAGGGTGACAAAAGCATAAGAATGCTGATGGCGAGTGCCAGATACCCTAACGACGGTTTGATGTTCTTTTCCATTTGATATTAAATTGATATCACAAAGATATAGCTTTGAGTTTTATAAAAGCAAATAAATAACAATAAAATAACATCCGCTGTGCGAACAAGAGTTCGCTATGCGAAGTGTATACTTCGCATAGCATGCCCGACTTCGCATAGCGGGGAGGGACTTCGCACAGCGGCTTATTCTGACTTCTCCAGCTTATCGCCGTACTTTTTCAACAACAGGCGGATGGTCTGATACGACACAAAGATCAGCAGAGGCCAGGTGAGCAACCACAATATTGATATAAGGTGCATGGTTTTCTGATTTTAGTATTTATGCGATCCGTCGTTCATCTCTTCGGCGTCGATCATTTTTTTGTTGAGCGATCGCCACGCGTAAATAATGTAGGCCAGCACAAAGGGCACAAGCAGCGAGACGTAGCTCATTACAGTCAGCGTAAACTGGCTCGATGAAGCTTTTTCAATCGTAAGTCCGCTCTGCATGCTGCTCAGCGAAGGATAGAAAACGGTGTTGTTGTAGCCCAGATTGCAGAACAGCGAAAGAACAGTGAGAAATGTTCCGATTCCGACCGGATACAAAGCTTTTCCGCCGCAGGATTTGTAACAGGTGTTGCCACGGAACATTCCCAATAAAACCATCAAAACGCCCATCAGGAAAAGAATTCCTGTCAGCGGATGTTCAAGATTGTTGTAAAAATATTTGTTGGGCTCTGTGAAAATCTGTCCGGTGGCCGGATCGTATGCGTAGCCGTCGCTGAGCCAGATGGCAATAATGAAGGCAAGGAAAAAGACAAGAAAAAGCACCGAATTGATGGCCAGGTGTTTTTTGTTTCTTTCGCGAATGATTGCGTCGTTGATGGTGCTGTTGAAATAGAGGATGGCCAGCACGCGCGAAAGAAAGAATACCGCGAGTCCCAATGCCACATTGATAGGATTGCCAAACGCTTCGAGTCCGTGCCAGTTGTTGCTCCACGAAGTGAAATTCATGTCGTCATGAACAAAATTTCCTCCGGTAAACATAGTGGCGACGGCCACTCCAAGCGAGACAGTGCCGATGAATCCGTTGAGAAACAGAAACCATTCGAAGGTTTTTTTACCGAAAACATTTCCCTGTTTCGTGCGGAATTCATAGCTGACCGCTTGCAGGATGAATGTAAACAGAATCAGCATCCAGAGCCAGTATCCGCCACCGAAGCTGGTGGAATAGAAGAGTGGAAATGAGGCGAAAAATGCACCGCCGAAAGTCACCAGGGTGGTGAAAGTGAATTCCCATTTGCGGCCGAGCGAATTTACCAGCATTGATGTCTGCGGCTCTTCCTTTCCTATGGTGTAGAGCAGGCTTTGTCCGCCCTGAACAAAAAGCAGAAATACCAGAAAAGCACCGAGAACAGATACGATAAACCACCAGTATTCCTGCAAGGCCAGATAT
>CAZJOL010000151.1:0-6802 GCA_964547605.1 uncultured Bacteroidaceae bacterium
TCCTTTTCTTATTAATTTTGCGACTTATGAATAAAGTCCTAATCATTCAGACTGCTTCGCTTGGTGATGTCATTCTTGCTACCGCTACAGCACACTCTGTCAGGACTTTATACCCGGATGCCCGCATTTCATTCCTTGTCAAGGACTCCTGTGCCGATGTCCTGAAAGACAATCCGGTGATTGATAATTTGATTGTCTGGAATAAAAAACAGCATAAATACAGAAACCTTTACGCCGTTTTAAAAGAAATTCGCAGGGAAAAATTTGATGCAGTCATTAATTTTCAGCGTTTTTTTTCATCAGGGTTTATTACAGCTTTTTCTAAAGCCAGAATCCGGGCGGGTTTTAGCAACAATCCCATGTCGCTGCTTTTCAACAGAAAAGTAAAACATCAGCTGAATGGACTTCATGAAACAGAGCGCAACCTTGCACTTGCTAAAATGTGTTTTCCTGATTTGCAATTTTCGAAGCCGGTTATTGCAGTTTCAAAACCAAGTGATTCGCAAATCCTGTCTTTTTCAGAACAGAGATACATTACGATTTTCCCCGGCTCTTTGTGGCCCACAAAACAATTCCCCAAAAAAAGCTGGATTGATTTTTTAAGTAAAACACCGGCCGACCTGAAAGTGATTATTGCCGGATCAATGGCAGACAGAATTCAGGGAGATGAAATTCTGTCCTCCAGACCTCATAACACATTGAACCTTTGTGGTAAAATGTCCATCCTTGAGTCGGCATGGCTGATGAAAAATGCCAGCATGAATTTCACCAACGACAGTGCACCGACTCATATAGCTTCGGCGGTAAATGCACCGGTTGCCACTATTTTTTGCAGCACTGTGCCGCGTTTCGGATTTACACCTTTGAGCGATAAGTCTCATGTAATTGAAAATCAGGGAAAGCTGCCCTGCAGACCTTGTGGAATTCACGGACATAGAACTTGCCCGGAAAAGCATTTTAATTGCGGACATAAGATTGAAATATCACAACTAACAGAACTTATATAAAAACCATGTCAGACGAATATTCCGAAGAAATTACCAGGTGCGTTGAGGTACTGAAAAGCCACGGCGTGATTCTTTATCCCACCGATACCATCTGGGGATTGGGATGTGATGCTACTCAACCCAATGCCGTGCAGCGTGTTTTCGACATTAAAAAACGCGACGAAGCCAAAACGCTTATCGTTCTTCTTGAGGACGTTTCGAAACTTTCATATTACGTCGATGACATTCCGCCAATCGCTTATGATCTGATCAAGCAGGTTGAAACGCCACTGACCATCATTTATCCGAAGGCAAGAAACCTTGCGCCGCATTGCATTGCTCCGGACGGACATGTTGCAATACGTATTGTGCGGGATGATTTTTGTCAGGAGTTACTGAGGGAGTTTGGAAAGCCCATTGTCTCAACATCGGCCAATGTTTCCGGCGAGCCGGCTCCGATGATTTTCCAGGAAATCAGCAATGAGATTGTATCGAATGTGGACTATGCAGTTATGTATCGACGCCATGTCCTTTCGGCCGTGAAACCATCCACCATCATCAGGCTGACGGGCGAGTGGGAATATGAGGTTGTGAGATCGTAAATAAGAATTAATGAAACTGGTTAGTATTGTCTTCTTATCTCTAATTTTTTTCTGCAGTTTTGCTAAAACTGAACAAGGAAGGATAGGCCCTGACACAAATTTCGAGCATAGATGGAGTGATTCATTTAACTCGGGAGCAATAATCCACACCCATTGGGATGGATATGATTTTTTCTATTTCAATAATTACACTATTGCATTTTCAGTGTTGCACAACTTTGCTTTTCAGATTGACAAAAAGACTTTCCTGTTGTTTTCCTGGTTTGACAATTGTGACATTTTTTTATATCACAACAATAAAATGATTGACGACATATCAATTACTGGATATTACGGTATAAATCAAAATGACACAATGCATTTTTATTTACTACGATGCAAAAACGATATTAATCTTGATTATTCAGGTGAAATAAACTGGAAGCTTTTAGGTGCTGAACAAATTGACCCTAATTCGGATATTTTTGGCATATTCTTATGGTATCTAGACTCACCCTTGTCATATTTTATTAATGAAAGATTCCGAAATGAATTTGCTCTGTTGCTAAAAAACAGCTTGAAAAAGTACAGCATTAAAAAATTCAACATGAATGGTTGCGCTTCTTTGGTGAAGAAGAATTGGATTGTCTTACACGGGTGTGATAAGCGCGCGAAATTCTATTGATTAACAATATCTTGAATTGATTTATTATACAATCAAAGAATCATTTCTTGATAAATAACAGGTGCTGTCTCCAACGGATTCATGGCATTGATGAAATAAATGTTCTCGTAGTTTTGAATATCTTCAACCCGAATTGTCTTTTCAATAATTTTTCCTGTTTTCAGCAAAAACTGACGCATGGTGCCGTTTAGCAGGTAAGTGTCCGACGTGCAGAGTTCGCCATCTTTTTCAAAAACGATATTGGCTTTTGAGGTATCGGTAACAAACCCGTTTTTAACAATGATTATTTCATCGGCTCCGGAAGCAGATTGCAGCAGATTTTTAAGGTAGCTGCGATCGGAATATTTGAATGAATAATCAAAATCGGGATTGCATTCAACAATTTCGATCTTTTTATTGACAGCCGGAACATATTCCGAAACTTTGATTTCCGTTTCATGTTGGTTGTACCAGATGTTGAGTTTCATTAATTCCTTATGCAGAATTCGAATATCCTCAAAAATATTTTCAAAATGAAATTCATTGAAATGAAACATACAGGTTCTTCGCATGCGTTCCAGATGTAAATCTGAATGCTCAACTACACCACCGGCAACGCGAATGGTCTCGAAAAAGGGAAATATGCCCGGGTTTGCAGTTTGCATGTTTTTCATTGATTCAAAGGTAGGTAATATTTTTCTTCACTTTAAATTGAAATTTATGTGTCAGGTCCTGTAAAAATGCATTTCTAATGAGTTTGAGTAAGGCTAGTTGGGTATCTGGTTCAATAAAAAGACTCAATTGGCAAAAGACAAGTTCCCTTTTATGTAAAACGCAGCGAATGAAATAAAAAGCTGCTGTTCATATTGTATTTTTTATCAACTTTGATAAATCAAATTCAGATTTACCCCACATGAAAAAAATTGTTTTAGCACTCGGAATGATATTGTCAACCACATTTTTGATTGCTCAGAATCAATCAGTTAATATAATCCCTAAGCCACTCCATGTCGCTGCGGTAACCGGAGTTTTCAAATTTGACGAATCGGTGAGGATTTTGGCAGAGACAACTCCGGGCGTGTTGAAATCTACGCATATGTTTACAGATCAGCTGTTTAAAACTACCGGGACCAACTTGCGTTTTGATTCTGTCAGAAATAAAAACATCCGATATATTTCAGTTTTTCGCGAGGATTCGGCCAAATGGTGTGGCGCTGAAGGTTATCATCTGGTAATCAATCCTGCTGAAATTCAGATTACTGCCTTGACTGAGGCGGGCATTTTTTATGCGCTGCAGACTTTGCGGCAGTTGATGCCGGTGGAATTCGGACAAGAGAAGAAGCTGGATATCAATTCGATTGAAATTCCATGTGTACGCATTTCGGATAAGCCGCGTTTTACATGGCGTGGGATGAATTTCGATTGCTGCCGGCATTTCATGCAGGTGGAATTTGTCAAACGCTACATCGATCTGCTGGCATATCATAAAATGAATGTATTACACTGGCATCTGACCGATGATCAGGGCTGGCGCATTGAAATAAAAAAATATCCGGAGCTGACGAAAATAGGCGCCTGGCGCACCGAAGACGATGGCCGCATCTATGGTGGTTTTTACACACAGGAACAAATCCGCGAGGTGGTTGCCTATGCTGCCGAGCGCTATATTACAGTGGTTCCGGAAATCGAAATGCCTGGTCATGCTTTAGCTGCGCTGGCTACCTATCCGCAGTTGTCATGCACAGGCGGACCATTTGAAGTAGAAAAACGCTGGGGTGTTTTCAATGAAATTTTTTGCGCCGGCAACGATTCAGTCTTTGTTTTCCTGCAGGATGTCCTGACTGAAGTTTTTGATTTATTTCCTTCAAAATACATTCATATTGGTGGCGACGAAGCTCCAAAAGTGCGTTGGGAAGCCTGTCCGAAATGTCAGGCGCGCATGAAGTCCGAAAACATAAAATCGGAAGAAGAACTTCAGGGATATTTTAATCAGCGGATTGAAAAATTTCTGAATGCACACGGACGCCAGTTAATTGGCTGGGACGAAATTCTTGAAGGCGGGCTGGCACCTTCAGCTACCGTGCAGTCGTGGCGCGGTATTGAAGGCGGTATCGAAGCGGCCATGCAGGGACACGATGCCATTATGTCGCCCACCAGTCACTGTTATTTTGATTACAGCACCACCAGCACAAATCTCGAAAATGTGTATTCATTCGAACCTGTCCCCGCAGAGTTACCAGCCGACAAACGTCACCATATTATTGGTGCTGAATGCTGTATGTGGACCGAAACGGCACCTCAGGATGTTATTGATAGCCGCGTGTTTCCTCGTCTGTGTGCCCTTTGCGAAGTTATGTGGTCCGATCCCACCGGAAGAAATTTCAAGGAATTTCAAGGCCGCATGCAGGTGCATTACAAACGTCTTGACCAGATGAATGTGCAATATGGTTACGAGCGCGATCCGATAAAACTTTCCACTTCTTTTGATAAAGTACATAATGCATTCGTCGCTGTGGTTGAGCACGGGCAGCCGGGTCTGACCATGTATTACACAACCGATGGTACTGAGCCGGACATCAATTCAGCAAAATACACAGGCCCGGTTATTCTGAAAACCAGCGCTGAGATCAGGGTTGCGGCCATCCGAGCCGGCTCGGGAAAAACAGCGGTGGAATCACGAAAAGTTCGCTGGCATAAAGCGCTTGGAAAAGAGTATACCATTACCTATCCGTACCATAAAAAATATGTGGCCGGTGGAGACAGCAACATGACCGATGGATTGCGTGGCACTAATTCCTATAACGACAAACTCTGGCAGGGATACGAAGGAATTGATTTCGAAGCCATCGTAAACCTCGGCGAGAAAATGAAAATCAGCAAAGTCAGCATTGGCACGTTGCAAAGTTCGCTTGCATGGATTTATCATCCGCTGAAAGTTGAAGTGCTGGTTTCGGCCGATGCTGCAAAATGGAAAAAAGTTGGCGAAGTTGAAAACACTGTTCCACAGACCGATGCAGCCACTTCGGTTCAGGATTTGACGGTATGTTTCAAAGCGCAGAAAGTGAAATTTGTAAAAGTGTATTGCAGTGCAATGCATCAGAATCCTGACTGGCACCCGGGTGCAGGAGGAAAGACCTGGTTGTTCATAGATGAAATTATTGTTGAGTAAACCTACTATATGAAGAGACTTTTTTTATTTGTTGTGATCTGGGGGCTCATGATCGGCTCTGCGCCTTTGTTTTCGCAGGTGCTGATGCAGGATAAGGTTGCGTTCGACAACATGAACAAATTGTTCAGTGATCGAAAAGCGGCATTTGGAGAGAGACTCCCGGAATTATTTTCCATTGTTGAAAAAGCTGAAACACCGGAACTGGCTGAAGCAACCAGATTTTTGATTGCTTATGCGCCATTGAGCGATATTGCCAATCTGAGTCCGGATTATTTCAAATCCATGGCGGAACTGGCATTACGCACCAGAAGCGAGTTTTCTTGGGGCAAAAGCATTCCGGCGGAAGTATTTATGCATTTTGTGTTGCCTTTCCGGGTGAATAATGAGAATCCGGATACCGCACGGGCAGTGTTTTTACCGGAGCTGAAAGCTCGTGTACAAGGCATGAGCATGTATGAAGCTGCGCTTGAAGTGAATCACTGGTGTCACGAAAAAGTTGCCTATCGTTCAACCGATGAGCGTACATCGGCACCACTGTCGACCATCAAAACCGCTTATGGACGCTGCGGAGAAGAAAGTACTTTTACCGTTACGGCCATGCGCAGCATCGGAATTCCTGCGCGACAGGTTTACACGCCGCGCTGGGCCCACACCGACGACAACCATGCCTGGGTTGAGGTCTGGGTTGATGGTAAATGGTATTTCATGGGTGCATGCGAACCCGATCCCGAGCTGAACATGGGCTGGTTCTCGGGACCCGCTACCAGAGCCATCATGGTGCATACCAATACATTTGGACAATACAATGGTCCCGAAAAAACACTATTGCAGAAACCACTCTATTCGAAACTCAATTTGTTGTCGAATTATGCACCGGTGAAAAAAGCAACCGTGAAAGTTGTAGATACTGATGGCAAGCCCATCGAAGGCATCATTGTGGATTATCAGGTGTACAATTATTCTGAGTTTTATTCTTTCGCTTCGCTGAAAACCGGTAAAGACGGCCGGTGCAGCATCGAAACAGCGTTCGGCGACCTGATGATCTGGGTGACCAACGGAAAAGAATACACATGGAAACCCTTTCCTGCCGAACAGGAATCGGAACTGGAAATTATTTTCGACGCATATGCATTTAATCAGGATAGCAGCGTTTTTGCATTTCAGATTTTACCGCCATCATTAGGGAAGACAGTAACACCTGCGACTTCGAAAAAAGAGGAAAACGATCGCCGCCTGAAAGAAGAGGACTCCATCAGAGCCGCTTATGAAGCCACTTTCCCTGATACTGTGACATTACGCGGGCAATATAAAAATGACAGGTTAGGCGAATCCATGGTGAATTTTATTCTGAAAAGCCGTGGCAATTTTTACGAAATATCTGCATTTTATAAAAAGGCCGGGA
>CAZJOL010000152.1:0-6763 GCA_964547605.1 uncultured Bacteroidaceae bacterium
TCGGTAATCTGCAGCAGAGCGTGGTCTGTCAATGTATCATTGTTCCTCGAAGCATTTAGAAAATAGTTATGTACAACACTAAGCGTGTCATCCGGAAAATAATTTCCTGAACAGTACGCCAGCGTTACACCATAAAGCAATAATTTATTGTCGGCTAAATTTTGCCGGGCTGCGGAACCATCAACAAAAAGCCCATCCTTGTAGCCGGCGAAAAACGAATTGTATATATCAATCTGAGTGTTTCTGCGGAGAAGCATTGCTCTTTTATAATTGGTGTTAATTGTCGTTGAGGGATGAACTTTTGGGCCAAACATGGAAACGTTTGAAAATATCGGGTCAGTAGCCGGTGTATTTGTTGAGCCTGAACCATCGTTGTCACTTTCAAATCCGTTGGATCCAGAGCCCGGGTCTGCTATGGATGAATCGCGCAATGCAACAGCAAACTGAACCATTCCTGAAAATCCGTAATCGGTATCAAAATCGTCGTCCCAGGTGAAAGAAGAAACAAGATATTTTGCATTCACCGTTCCGCCGAACCATTCAAAAGCATCGTCACCACTGCGGTAAATCTGAATATGATCTATGGTTGTCCCGCTGCCGACACCGCCAAGTGTGAGGCCATTGATTTCCTTATCCGTCACAAAAGGAATTCCCGGAAATTCAATTCTTGTATAGCTTAGTGTTCCGCTGTTGTCAGCATCATCGGGAGAAGCAGCACCACCATAATAAGAGGTAGGACCACCTTCTATCTGCGCTTCGCCGCCGGGAACATTGATGGCCGCTTTGCCGCAGATAATAATTCCGCCCCAATCACCATAATCGCGTGAGCCCGCCGCTTCGTTCGAAGTGAAAACAATCGGATTCACTGCTGTTCCGACAGCATTAATTTTTCCACCACGTTCAATAATCAACGTTCCTTTGCTTGCTTTATCACCACGAACAATGGTGCCTGGCTCTATTGACAAAGTCGCGCCGGAACGCACATATAAAAAACCTTCGATTTTATATACATTCGAAGAAGTCCATGTTTCACTGGCAGTAATCTCACCTGTTTTTGTTACTGTAGTGGCCGGATAAACCGTGTTTTCAGCATTCCAGCTTGTCCAGCCATCTGTCCATAACGTAGTGACATCAAAAGCTCCACGATAAGTCACCTGATCAAAAAACGGGTTTTCGATGCTATGCTGCGCCAGCATAGACACTGACATGAATAAACCCGATGCAATTGTCAAAACTTTTTTCATACTTCTTTCTGTTTATTTATGTTGCAAAGAAACAGCAACAGTGTTATCTGAAAATGAACGGATAAATAATTGTTGGAAAAGAAAAGGTTAACGAATTGTGAAGTGGCTGTCTCGAAAGAGACATATCAACAAAAACAACAACTTCTTCAAGCGAACCGACCTTCCATAGTCTGGAATGCAATGTAATACATGGAAGAGTCGTTTGTGCCGGAAGCGTTGTTTTTATGCTGTGCACAAGACGGCATTTCATGCGACTATTCCATGTTCTGCACCATAAGCTATAATACCAACCAGGCTTGCTGAACTATGGAATGTCGTTGTGCATAGCTTGTCTTTGAGATAATCTCAGTTGTAAGTAGTAAATGATAAGCGATGACTTATGATTAAATAAAACTCACAACTGGCCACCCACAACTGACTTCTAAAAATTGATTACTTTTACAAAAACAACTTTTTCGATGGAAGAAAAGAAACCTGTATTATTTCTGCTCGACGCTATGGCGCTGGCTTACAGAGCCTATTACGCCATGATCAAAAATCCCGTACGAAATTCAAAAGGTCTGAACACCAGTGCTGTTCTGGGTTTTGCAAACACCATACTCGATCTCATTAACAAAGAAAAACCACATCTGCTTGGTGTGGCCTTCGATACCATTGCGCCCACAGCACGACACGATGAGTTTGATTTTTATAAAGCCAATCGCCAGCCCATGCCCGACGATCTGTCAATCTCACTTCCATATATAAAGGAAATGTTGCAGTTGATGGATATTCCCATTCTCGAAGTAGATGGATACGAAGCCGATGACGTGATCGGCACACTGGCAAAAGAAGCGGAAGTAAGAGGTTATCAAACCTATATGATGACACCGGATAAGGATTTCGGTCAATTGGTGAGCGAAAATATTTTCATGTATAAACCAGCCAAATTCGGCGCTGCGCCTGAGGTGTGGGGAGTGCGTGAAGTTTGTGACCGATTTGGAATCGAACACCCTGAACAGGTAATTGACATTCTGGCCATCATGGGTGATTCGGCCGATAACATACCAGGTATTTTCGGCATCGGTGAAGTGGGCGCAAAAAAATTACTCGCCGAATATGGAACCGTAGAAAACCTGCTTGCGCATGCCGAAGAAATAAAAAATCCCACCATGAAACAAAAAGTTTTGGCGGGAAAAGAATCGGCCATGATTTCAAAGCAGCTTGCAACCATTATTATCGATGTCCCCATACAATTCATGCCTTCGCACCTTGAATGGAAGGTGCCTCCCTTCGCGCCTTTACAGAAGTTTTTCGAAGAAATGGAATTTAAGACTTTCGCAAAACGCTGGTGGGATACCATGGGCGTGCTAGCTGAAAAAACACCTGCTGTTGCCCTTGGTCAATCGACTTTATTCGATCAGGACTTCGTAGAAGCCAGAGCCGGACTCGATTCCATCATCAGCAACATCAACAGCACTGAACATGAATACCAGTTGACAGACAATATTCAAAGTCTTGAAACGCTAGCTGCAGAATTGAAAAAGAAAGAGCTGATTTGCTTTGACACCGAAACGGATTCACTCGACACACTGATTGTAAAACTCGTTGGAATCTCATTCTGCACTGAACCAGGCAAGGCTTTTTTTGTTCATACAAAAGATGATGACTTTCGAAAAATCGCACTGGAAACACTTAAGCCGATATTTGAAAATGAAAAAATTATTAAAGTCGGACAAAATCTCAAATACGATATTGCCGTTTTACGCACACACGGAGTTGCAGTAAAAGGCAAACTCGCCGACACCATGCTGGCACATTATCTGTTGCAGCCCGAACTCAGACACAACCTCGATTTCCTGAGCGAAAACTATCTGAACTATAAAACCATCACGTTTGAAGAGCTGCTGGGAAGCGGCAAACAAAAAATATCCATCTTCGAAGTAAGTGCCGAAAAGCTTAAGGAATATGCCTGCGAAGATGCCGATGTCACCCTCAGACTCTGGGAAATTCTTGAGCCGGAACTTGACAAATTTGGCATGACGGATTTGTTTTATGACATCGAAACGCCATTGATCGAAGTGCTTGAAGACATGGAGCGAAGCGGCGTTCGGATAGATCAGAAATCGCTGAAAGAATTCTCGCTTTCGCTCGGAAAAGAAATTCTGCGGCTCGAGTCCGAAATTCATCAGCTCGCCGGACAGCCCTTCAATGTGGCCAGTCCAAAACAATTGGGAGAGATTCTTTTTGATAAATTACAGATTGCCGAGAAACCAAAAAAGACAGCAACAAAACAATATTCAACCTCTGAAGAGGTTTTGCAAAAATATATTTCGCGGCATCCGATTGTCGAAAAAGTGCTGGAATTCCGCGGTCTGTCAAAGCTGCAGAACACCTACGTGGATGCATTGCCCGAATTGATACATCCGAAAACCGGACGCGTTCACACCAACTATAATCAGGCAGTGACATCTACAGGCCGCCTCAGTTCTACGAATCCGAATCTTCAGAACATACCCATCCGGACAGAGCTTGGCCAGGAAATCCGAAAAGCATTTGTGCCCCGCGATGAAAACCACGTGCTGATTTCGGCCGACTACAGCCAGATTGAACTCCGCATCATTGCTTCGATTGCAAATGATGAGCATATGGTGGAGGCATTCAGAAAAGGCATTGATATCCACACAGCCACCGCTGCAAAAGTGTATGGAGTTGCCTTGAGTGATGTGAAACCGGAACAGCGACGTCATGCTAAAATGGTTAATTTTGGAATCATTTACGGCATCTCTGCATTCGGGCTTTCAGAGCGACTTGGAATTGGCCGAAAAGAAGCTGCGGATATCATCGAAAACTATTTTGAACAATTTCCCGGCATCAAAAAATATATGGACGACACTATTCTGTCTGCGCGCGCCAACGGTTACGTTGAAACATTGAAACACCGCAGGAGATATCTCAAGGACATTCATTCAACCAATAGTTTTGTGCGGGGTTTTGCCGAGCGCAACGCCATCAACGCGCCCATCCAGGGCTCATCGGCCGACATGATCAAGATGGCCATGATTGACATTCACGCCTGGCTGAAGAACAGCAAGCTGAAAACAAAAATGATCCTTCAGGTGCATGATGAATTGGTTTTTGATGTTCCAAAAGATGAACTGGAAATCGTAAAACCCGAAATTGAAAAGCTCATGAAATCCGCGTTGCCACTTAAAGTTCCCGTAGAAGTGGAAGTGAAAGACGGCAGGAATTGGCTGGAAGCGCATTGATAGTTGAGAGGTTGAGAGGTTTAGGGGTTGAGAGGTTTAGGGGTTGAGAAGTTGAGAAGTTGAGAGGTTGAGGGGTTGAGAGGTTTAGAGGTTGAGAGGTTTAGAGGTTGAGAGGTTTAGGAGTTTAGGAGTTTAGGAGTTTAGGGGTTTAGAAGTTGAGAAGTTGAGGGGTTGAGGGGTTCAATTTAAAATCAAAATAAAATGGGATTTACTTATAGTTTTGAAAAGCTGGAAGCTTGGAAAGAAAGCAAAGTTTTGTCGAAGATGGTATATAAATTCACTGTCACATTTCCAGACTATGAAAAGTTTGGTCTGGTAACACAAATGAGACGTGCTGTCATTTCTGTTTGTTCCAATCTTGCAGAAGGAAGCTCAAGAATCAGTGCAAAAGATCAGGCGCATTTTTATCAAATTGCATATGGAAGTCTCATGGAATTACTGAATCAAATAATAATTTCTGGTGAGCTGGGATTTATTGAAGATTCTATTGTGAGTCAAAGCCGTGACCAGATTGAAAAGGTTTCAAGAATGATCAACGCTCTTCGGAATCAGCGACTGAATCTGTAATACAAGCGACAAAACAATAATCATAATAACAATTCCTAAAGAATGCATTACGAGGTTTTCAAAACTCGGATTTTCCTTTAGGAAGGAAAACATCACGCCTAAACATCTCAACGAACTAAACTCCTAAACCCAATAACCCCTAAACCTCTAAACCTCTAAACCAAATACGAAACATTCTCATTCTGCATTCAGGCTCTTGGTTCCCCACACCGGCATTGCCTCCATCTGCAGCAGATCGAAAACAATGATTTCATTGATTCCTTCTTTCAGAAATGGTGCAGGACAATACAGACGTTGCTGTGGTCCGATGTGCCAGTAGCGGCCAAGGTTGTGCCCATTCACCCAGACAACACCTTTGAGGTAATGTGACATATCGATGAATGTGTCTGCCGTTTTATCAAGCGAAAAAGTTCCTTTAAAAAAATTTCCCTCCCGATTCAGGTTTGAAGATTTCTCAAGTCCGGCAATGAATGCGGAATCCATGGGCAGGCAATAGACTTCCCAGTTCATCAAAGTCATTCCATTTAGGGTAACGCGCTCCGTGATTCCTTTGCGATCGATAAGTTGCTGCGCAAAATTGATACGCCCCATGCCTTCAACAAAAATTTCAAGAACAGGATTTTTGCTTTCCGAAGCTGGTAGTTTTATTGATGTTTCGCCTTTACTCCTGTCGATCGTTCCAATAAATTTTCCGTCCAGGAAAACAGTGGCGTAATCATGCAAGTCAGTGATGGCAAAGTTTCCCGACTTATGTCCAATCAATGTGGTTTTATAAACAGCAAAACCAGAATACAGATTATATGCTTCAAATGGTTTTGGCTGCACCGATGAAACCGGCTCAGGAAGAGCATTCCACACCGACGTGAATTCTGTCATTGCAATTTTCGGAATTTCCATGACAGAAATTGGTGCCGGCATTTTGAATTGCTTCTCATTTTTCGATTTGTATTTCAGAATTTCATTCTGCAATGCAAAATATTTTGGCGTGGGTTGTCCCTGCTCGTTGATGGGCGCATCGTAATCATAGCTTGTAACATCAGGCTGGTAGCCGGTTCCGCCCGAATTGGCACCGGCTGCAAAACCGAAATTGGTTCCGCCATGCAATACATACAGACTGAAAGAAATTTTATTGTAAAGCAGAAATCTCACCTGCTCCATTAAATCATTTGTGTCAGGACGCTGCCATTCTTCGCCCCAATGCGTGAGCCATCCCGGATAGATCTCGCTGCCAAACACGGGAACACCCGGATTCATTTTGCGGGCAAGATTGTAATCGTCCATGTTTCCGCACGGATCAAGCCCAACAGCACAGCCGGGCAGAGAGCCGGCTTCGAGCATGTAGGTCGTTGCGCCATCGGACGTGTAGAACGGAACATCGATGCCCTGTGCAACCCACAGATTCTTCATTGCATTCATGTAGTTGCGGTCGTTGCCATAACTTCCATATTCATTTTCGACCTGCACCATAATGACAGGGCCACCGTTGGTAATCAGATACGGTTTGACAACAGCAGAAAGATTTTGTACATATCGTTCGACTGCGGCCATATACCTTGGATCCATACATCGGAGCTTAATATCGGGAATACTCAGCAGATAAGGCGGAATGCCCCCAAGATCCCATTCAGCGCAGACATATGGCCCGGGACGCAGCAACACCCACATGCCTTCTTCCTTTGCAATCTGAAGATATTCTGCCAGATT
>CAZJOL010000153.1:0-6719 GCA_964547605.1 uncultured Bacteroidaceae bacterium
GAAGAGTCTCTCTGTATTTGCAGGCGGCATATGGCACATTCGCGATAAAGCGATGATGCAACAAATCGAATTTCGCATAATCTCATTAACGCCAAACGATGCAATTTGCCTTGTGCTTTATGCGTTGCACATTGAACCGCATGCCCTATGCTGCATGCCGCATGCGTTGTGCAAAAATTCCTACCTTTGTCTTTTGAATCAATTATGCGCATCGATATCCTTACATTGTTTCCCGAAATGTTCACCGGCCCTTTTACGGAGTCGATTGTGAAGCGTGCTGTTACGAAAGGTCTGGTTGAAATTCACATTCACAACATCCGCGGTTTTTCGAAAGACAAACATCAGCGGGTCGATGATTACCAGTTCGGCGGCGGAGCCGGAATGGTCATGATGGCCGAACCGGTTGTCGATGCAATAGAATCACTGACCTCGGTCAGACAATACGATGATGTTATTTTCATGACGCCCGATGGTGAACAATTTTCGCAGCCTATCGCCAATCAGCTTAGTATGAGTGAAAACATCATTCTGCTTTGCGGCCACTACAAAGGGCTTGATGAGCGGGTTCGCGAACATTTTATCACCCGCGAAATTTCTATCGGCGATTATGTACTTAGCGGCGGCGAACTGGCTGCCTGCGTGGTGGCAGATGCCATCATACGACTGATACCGGGCGCACTCAATGATGAGACCTCGGCGCTCAGCGATTCGTTTCAGGACGGACTGCTCTCTGCACCGGTGTACACCCGCCCTGCCGAATTTCGCGGCTGGAAAGTCCCGGATGTTTTATTGTCGGGCCACGAAAAAAACATTAACGAATGGCGCCAGCAGCAATCGCTTGACAGGACAAAAAAAAGACGTCCTGATTTAATGGATTAGAATTTCGAGTCTGCGAAATGAAAAAACAAGATGCAAAAACAACATTCCACCGTCCGGTAGCGACGGAGGAGCGATAGGACATGGAACCGTTGTTTTTGCCGTTGTTACGACGGTTCCATGTTCCGGCCAGTTTCAAAACCATCGAAAAGTTCAGAACTCTTCGATGGTTCATTTTTGCCGGAACGGTGGAATGTCGTAACAACCACTATTTTGATACGACCTCAATTGCCCAAATAATATTATTTTTGTATTGCAATTATTATTATGGCAAAAACAGAAAGCAAACGCAGCGGAATAATTGGGCGCATTCTATGGATTGCTGTTCTTGCATTATCGGCTCTGCTTTTGATTTCTATCGTATCGCCGCTTTTCAATCCGGGCCGGTTCTGGATTCCTGCTTTCTTTGGACTTGCCTACCCTTACATCGCTTTGTTGACGCTGATTTCCGCGATAGTCATGGCGTTGTTCAGTTTCAAAAAGGCACTGTTTCCCCTTTTGATTTTTCTTGCAGGAATGGGCCCATGCAAACATACATTAAATTTCAGTGGTCAGAAAAATGACTTTTCAAAAGAAGAGACGGATATAAAAATTCTGTCACAGAATGTTCATCTGATGGGCATTTATGATACGACCGGAATCATCACCATTGACTCGCTGCTGGATGTGATTTCTTCTGAAAGTCCTGATATAGCTTGTTTTCAGGAGTTTTATCTTCGGGAAAAATACACCGGAAAAAACTGCGAACCGTTTATGAAAGCAGGCCATTTCAGCAATTACACAACGTCGTTGTATGCTGATTCAACAACAGACACCTATCTGAGTCTGATTACATTTACCAGATTCCCGCTTGTAGCGCAGGGTGTGGTGCGGACTAACGACAATACAGAGCGGAATATTTTTACACAGTGGAGCGATCTGAAAGTAAATGGTGACACGATAAGGGTTTACAATATTCATCTACAGTCCATCGGATTCACAGAAAATGAAGAAAGTCTTTTTGATGAAAATGAAAAGGACAATAATGAAATTCAGGTAAAATCGAAATCGACTGCACGAAAGCTGAAACGCGCATTTGTAGGCCGTTCACGACAGGTGGAAATTCTTGCAGCCCATATCGATTCCTGCCGTCACCCGGTTTTTCTTGCCGGTGATTTCAATGATACACCCGTTTCGTTTGCTTACCGGAAACTGCGCGGAGAGCTGAAAGATGCTTTTCTGGACAGCGGCACCAAAGGGATGGGTAAAACCTACAACGGCCGCTTTCCTTCGTTCCGGATTGATTACATTTTCTATCCTGATTCTTATGAGCCCGCTGAATTCAAGATTCTTGGAAGATATTACAGTGATCATTTCCCCATCAGTTGCCGTTTCAGAAAAACACCGGAATGAAAAAATTTGAACTCATAAGTGATTTTGTTCCGACAGGTGACCAGCCGGAAGCCATCCGGCAACTGACCAACGGAATCAAAGACGGAGAGCCGTTTCAGACACTGCTTGGTGTTACCGGATCAGGTAAAACGTTCACCATTGCCAATGTGGTGGCCAATGTGAACAGACCGACACTGGTTCTCAGTCACAACAAAACGCTGGCAGCACAGCTGTATTCAGAATTCAAACAGTTTTTTCCGGACAACGCCGTTGAATATTTCGTTTCCTATTACGATTACTATCAGCCCGAAGCATATCTTCCGATCAGTGATACATACATTGAGAAAGACCTTTCGATTAATGAGGAAATTGAGAAATTCAGATTAAGTGCCACGTCATCGTTGTTAAGCGGAAGACGTGATGTGATTGTGGTTTCATCGGTGTCGTGCATATACGGCATCGGTAATCCGCAGGACTTTACTTCGCACGTAATTGAGATTGAAACGGGTGAAAAGAAAACGGTGAAGTTTGTTGTGAATGCACTTGTTGATGCTTTGTATTCGCGCAATGACATTGAATTGAAACGTGGTACATTCAGACTTAAAGGCGATACGCTCGATGTTTATCCTGGCTATGCCGATACCGCATACCGAATTATTTTCTTTGACAAGGAAATTGAAAGTATTTCATCGTTTGATCCTGTCACTGGCCGCAGCATTGAAAAAATGGACATGCTCAGGATTTATCCGGCCAGCATTTTCATGACGACCAAAGACAAGCTAGCATCGGCACTGAATGAAATATATGTCGATCTTGGCGCTCAGTGCGACTTTCTGAAGCAAATCGGCAGAGACATTGAAGCCAAAAGACTGGAAGACCGTGTGAATTATGACCTTGAAATGATGAAGGAACTCGGTTATTGCAGCGGCATTGAAAACTATTCAAGATATTTTGACGGGCGTAAACCCGGCTCCAGACCTTTCTGTCTGATGGATTATTTCGCTGATGATTTTCTCCTGGTGGTTGATGAAAGTCATGCCACCGTGCCTCAGGTACGCGGCATGTATGGCGGCGATCGCTCGCGCAAGCAGGTGCTGGTCGATTTCGGATTCCGCCTTCCATCGGCCATGGACAACCGTCCGCTGAAGTTTGATGAATTTGAAGCGCTGTTGAATCAGACCATTTTTGTTTCAGCTACACCGGCCGATTACGAGCTGATGAAATGCGAAGGGGTGTATGTCGAACAAGTTATACGTCCGACTGGCATTCCTGATCCGCAGGTTCTGGTGAGGCCTTCGGACAACCAGGTGGATGATCTGCTGAATGAAATCAAACTTCAGATTGAAAAAGATGAACGCACGCTTGTAACGACGCTCACCAAACGAATGGCCGAAGAGCTGGCTAAATACCTGTTTGAGCTGAACATTCCCTGCAAATACATTCACAGCGATGTTGAGACTTTTGAGCGGATTGAAATCCTACAGGAATTGCGCCGTGGCGATATAAAAGTGGTGGTCGGTGTGAATCTTTTGCGCGAAGGACTTGATCTTCCGGAAGTCACGCTGGTAGCCATTCTTGATGCTGACAAGGGAGGATTTCTGAGGAATGAAAGAAGTCTGATTCAGACTGCAGGCCGCGCTGCCCGCAACATCAACAGCCGAGTGATTCTGTATGCCATGAAAATGACTTCTTCGATGCAAAAAATGATTGAAGAAACCGAGCGACGCAGAAATAAACAGCTTGAATACAATCAGGCAAACAATATAACTCCGGTTTCAGTGCACAAAGCCATTGGTGATGGTTTCGAAGGTGCCCGCAAAGTTGAAATGAAATATTATGTGGAACCGGAAGAAGCCAGACTGGCTGCGGATCCGCTGGTACCATACATGAGTAAGGAAGCTTTGAAAAAGAGAATTGATACGGTAAAGAAAGAAATGGAAAAAGCTGCGAAGGAGTTGGATTTCATTACTGCCGCCCATCATCGCGACGAAATGCTGGCTTTACAGAAATTGCTGCATGAAAACGCGTAACATTACCGATCCTGTTCTGAGAAGTTTCTCGACTTTTCTGATGCTTGAAAAAGCATTATCGGAACATTCGATTGAAGCATACATTCATGATGTCGGTTTGTTTATGCGATGGAATGAGCAGATTGCATCGAACAAGCCACTGCGCGATATCAATAAAAACGACATTCATTCTTTTGTGCAATGGCTGAGTGATATAGCACTCACACCACGATCGCAGGCACGCATCATTTCAGGAATAAAATCCTTTTTCGCTTTCTGTTTTATGGATGGGATTACGGGCGGCAATCCGACAGAGCTGATTGAACTTCCACGGCTTGGTAAACATCTGCCGACAGTGCTCTCACTTGATGAAATTGAAAAATTAATCAAGTGCATCGACTTGTCGAAAGCTGACGGACACAGAAACAAAGCCATCATTGAAACGCTGTATGCATGCGGCCTGCGCGTATCGGAGCTGGTGAATCTTTCTTTTGCTGATTTGTTTTTCGATGACGAATTCATTCGTGTAATCGGAAAGGGAAACAAGGAAAGACTAGTCCCCATCGGACATTCAGCAATGAATGCGCTGAAACTGTATATAGAAAAAAGCCGCGTGTTTTTTCCGGTAGTGCGGAATCACGAACATTATATTTTTCTGAATCAGCGCGGGAAGCAGCTTACACGTGCATCGGTCTTTAATCTGGTGAAAGTGCTGGCTGAATCGGCCGGAATAAAAAAGAATATCAGCCCGCACACATTCAGGCATTCATTTGCTACGCACCTGGTTGAGAACGGCGCGGATCTGCGTGCAGTGCAGGAATTGCTGGGACACGCGAGCATAACAACTACGGAAATTTACACACATCTGAGCCGAGAATTCCTGCGCGATGTGGTGCTGAAGCATCATCCGATGTATAGGTAGTGTGCGAAGTTGGATAACTTCGCACAGCGCAGTAAACTTCGCACAACTTTATTATTCCATACCCAGACTCACACTGATAAGCTTTTTGCTCTCATCGAAGTAGAAGTCGAGCAGTTTGTCTTCGTATGAAAGACGGAATTCGCCCCACTCTTCTTTTTCAACATCGGCTTCGCCGTATTTGAGTTTTTCGGCGAGCGCCTTAATCTCATCAATTGTTTTTCCAATGAGGGAAACACCTTCGAGTTCAAAATTGTCATTTTCCAATTCGATGCCCGAAACCAGCAATCCGTCATCTTCCATCTCGTCGAGAAAGAGTGTTACGCCTTTTTCGTCGTAATACCAGATTTCGCTGTTGTAATCCTCGTCGTCGATATTTTCGCGTTCATCGGGTTCGCCAATGGCATTGATTACATCGTTTTCAGAAGCGCCAAACCTTATCAGGCTGCATCCTTCCATCGGAAGAATCTTGATTTTTTCAGTTTTCATGGTTGTATTTTTTTTGGTTTATTTCAGAGGAGAATTCTTTTCTTTTTTCATTGTTTTGTAGGTCATTTTATCAACCCACTTCGGGAAAAATTTTCCAAGCAATACCACGAGTTTTCCTTGTGTTGTCATCACTAGAGTACGTTTTCTTTTTTCAATACCGCGTATAATTCTGCCTGCAACATCATCGGCACTCATCAGATGTTTTTCGTCAAGCGGAGTCGAGCCCTGCGGGCTGCCATCGGCTGTGAGAGCGGTGTTCCGGATGTTCGACTCGGTGAATCCCGGGCAGGCAATCATCACATGCAATCCCTGATTCAGCGTTTCAACACGAAGTGTATTCAGAAAACCATGCATGGCAAACTTTGATGATGAGTATCCGGTGCGTGCGGGCAAACCCTGAAATCCGGCAATGGATGAAACTCCAACAACACTGCCTTTCGATTTCAACAGATATGGTATGGCTTCACGTGTGCAAAAAACGGTTCCCCAGAAATTGACATTCATGAGCTGCTCAATCACTTTCAGGTCGAGGTCTTCGAAAATGGCGCGCATACTCATGCCTGCATTGTTGATCAATACATCGATACCACCAAACCGTTCAATAGTTTTAGCAACTAAGTTCGCACAGTCTTCCCTGCGGCTTACATCGGCTTTGACAATCAGCACATCGGCCTGCGGATATTCAGCGGCGATGGCTTTCATTTTTTCCTCATTGCGTGCTGTCATCACAACCCTGGCGCCGCCATTCATCAAACGCCGGCTCAGTGCCTCACCTATTCCGGAGGAAGCACCGGTGACAATCACCACTTTACCTTTCAGACTCATTCAATTTGAAATTTCTGCAATTATACAATTTATATTCATGTAGTAAGTTGATATATAATGAAAGTTCATAAACAGCCGGTGTTGAAAAATAAATCCACTATTTTTTGAGACTTTCTCAAAAAAAATTTGGTCATTTCATTTTTTTTGTATCTTTGCACTCCCAAAGCAAAAGGACTTAGTAGCTCAGCAGGTAGAGCACATCCCTTTTAAGGATGGGGTCCTGGGTTCGA
>CAZJOL010000154.1:0-6655 GCA_964547605.1 uncultured Bacteroidaceae bacterium
AAACGAACCCCTTGATAATATTAGATTTATGTCAGGGTAGCTGCAATGTGGGTTAGGTCGCAAAACGCGTTTTGCTGGTGGTCTCAGAATGACAGCGGGGCACAATATGACAATAATGGGTTTTTAGAGATTCAATTATTTCTTTTTCCCGATGAAAACTTCAAGTCCGATCATCCCTTCATAAATATCGACCGGCATGTTGTGATCGAAATTCATAACCCATTTTCCGGGTTCTGCAAACCTTATTGAATCATATACCGGAAAAGGAATTTCATAGTAATCATTGACCAGATTTCCTGTTCTTTCGCCGGATTCATTGCGCATCTGAAGATGAATTTTCTTATAGCGCGACGAGCCGGAAGGAGTCAAAAGGGAAAGGCTCATATCGATCGTTGAGAAAGTAAAGGTCTTGCCGATACGTATTTTGCCGGAAACATCATAATGAACCGATGTATCGGCAATATCAAATGAAAACGACACCGTTTGTCCCATTTCCCACGAGTTATTTGTGAAACCGTGATAGAAAGTCTGCGTGTCGGTCTTATCAGAAGAGCAGGAAGCAAGAAAAACGAACAGAATACATGTAAAAGAAACGAACCTCATAATTGACCATTGTTTAACTCAGACATTATGTTTATTGCAATTGAAGCCATACATGCGCAACCGGTAATGAGCGAATTCTCATCAATATCAAATCCGGCAGTATGAAGATTTGCCGATGGTTTATTTGTTGCCGGATCAGTGATTCCAAGCCGGTAAAAAACGGCGGGAACTTTTTGAGCATAGTATGCAAAATCTTCGGCCGTCATGCGCAACGGAAGTTCAACAACTTTGTCTTTTCCAAGAAATTCAATGGCAGTACGGCGGGCGATATTGGTAACTTTTATATCGTTTACCAAAAAAGGATAGCCATGATGGATATCGATAGAGCATTGAGCACCAAAGCCCTCTGCAATTCCCTTTGAAATGGAAATGATTTTCTTATGAGCTTCGGCCCGCCAGTTTTCGTCGAAGGTGCGAATGGTTCCTTCCATTGTAACTGAATCAGGAATTATGTTGGTGCGACCGTCGGCAATCATTCTTCCAAAAGATAAGACCGTTGGTACTGACGGATTGGCAGCCCTGCTTGTAATCTGTTGCAAGGCCACAATAATCTGCGAGGCAATGACAACTGGATCAATATTCAGTTCTGGTGTGGCTCCATGACCTCCCCGACCAGTAACAGTAATGTAGATTTCATCTGTTGAAGCCATATACGGGCCACTTTTCAAACCAATGCTTCCAGTGAACAAGCCAGGAAGCACATGCTGACCGACAATGGCATTTACTTTTGGATTATCGAGTACACCCTCCTCAATCATTTTAACAGCACCACCGGGAAATGTTTCTTCGGAGGGCTGAAAAATGAGCTTGAAACTTCCGCTGAGTGAATCTTTGATATTGTTGAGAATAAAGGCGGAGCCAAGAAGGGAGGCCATATGAGCATCGTGACCACAGGCATGCATGACACCATCGACAGCGCTTTTATATTCGCAATCATTCAGTTCCTGAATACTGAGTGCATCCATGTCGGCACGTAACGCCACGCATGCACCCGGCGTTTTACCTTCGATGAGCGCAACTACACCATTTCCGCCAATACCGGAACGGTATGGAATGTTCCATTCATCAAGGATAGAGCAAATCAGGGCTGCCGTGCTTTTTTCAAAACCTGACAATTCAGGATGTTTATGAATCTGACGACGGACGGCAACAAGTTTGGGATAAATCTGTGCAGCCAGCGACGCGATATTCGAAGAGTTTTCCATAATTAAAAATCAAGGCTAAATGACAAGACGTATCTTGGACTGTACACATGCAGTTCTTCAATTCCCCAGGCAACATCGAAGCGGAGAAAATAGCCGAAAACAGTTGTGCGCAGGCCAAGTCCCATTCCGCCAACCAAAGGATTGCGCGGTGTTTTGACAATAACCGTAATCGGTTTTTGGTAATAGGTTTCGGGCACCATAATATTCTCATCCGAATATGGATTCAGCCCAAGCCATGCAGAACCGATGTCGCCAAATCCAACAATCTGAAAATTGTTTATAAACTGTGATTTTATCGGCCGGTTCAGCAAATACCGGAAAACAGGGAAACGTAATTCGGTATTTATTACGGCGAAAGTATTTCCATTGCGGATGTTTTGCGGGAAGCCTCGGAGATTTGTCCCAAGCGTCTGGAATGCAAAGTTCATGGTAGTGTCGACCGCCTGTTTTGTATTGAACGATGGCAGAAACGTGTTGTCGGTTCCGCCAAGATAATACAGAAGCCGGGTTGAGCCGAAAGACGTTCCGAATGCAAGACGATTGGCCCAGATAAAAGTGCGGTGGATTTTTGAATAGTGCCTGATATCGAAACCAGCCGTAATCAGGTTCAATTCGGATTTATTGATTCCCTGATAATATTCCGCAAATAATTTGTAGCGCAGGCCATACATTATGTTGGTCATGACCGGGCGGGTATTATCAAAAATAAGTTCTAACCTTGTTCCGCCCCAGTAGGTGTTTACATCGGGCTTAGCCAGCGATATGTCATTGATGCTTTTATAAACCTGATTGTCATATTTGAGAATCAGTGTCCCCTTCAACGCAAGCACAGGAGAAAAAGGCCACTTGAAAATATAATTTGCATCGTGCAGATGATGCTTGATGTATGAATTTTCGTCTGCCGCATCATACGTCATGCGATGAAATATAAGCTGGCGATCCAGTCGTCGTGCCAGATCTTCGTAGCTGATAAAATACTCGTTGTTGTCAAGAGAAAAAGAAGATCTTACAACGCCGGAAATTCTTTTATCTTCGAGGAGGTCCGATATACTCATTTGGAAAAGAGCATTGTTGCCGGCGTTGTTGAAAGTGACAACGGATCTGTTGTAGGGCTGATACGTCGTATTCAGAAACGAAAAGTCGAGTTGTGAAACGAGTTTTTCAATGCCATATTCAACATCGTAATTCTGCTGGTGCGGCAACACAAACTTTTCGACGGAGTCGGTTTTTACCGAGTTGTTTTTTTTCGGATTCTTATTGGTGTTTGTAGTGAAGCGATAGTTGTAGATATTGACGTTTCCACTGTCTTTTTGTGATGTCACAAAGCCCTGTTTCCGTCCGTTTTTGTTCTGATGGGATGTGTCCGGCTTTGTCTGCATCATGGAGAAACGCAGATTCCTTTCATCGGCCCAGGAGGTATTCACTGGCTTATTGACAGAAGAAAAACTGTTTACATCGGTTTTTTCCGATACAATGATCCGTGAAGACTTTCCAACAGTAAACACCTGTGTCAACAATTCAGAATTCAGATACGACTCCTGTTCCCTGATCGCAGAACTGAAATTGGTAGCCGGAGAAATCGTTGTGAAATATCGATAATGTATGGAGGTGTCAACATACGCAATGGCGCTGTCGAAATAACCGATCAGCTGATTGCAGATTCCATTCTGATCGGACAGAAACGAAAAATATTTTCCATCCCAGGGCATGGGCGATGATTCGGAAACAGCCGGAGTATTTGTCACGCGCCGAAGAACCTGTTGTTTTGAAACAATGTCGTAAGCAAAAATATCGAAAGACTGCTGCTTGATTACGGGCTCTGAGTAGTCAACCATGTATGTTTCCTGCTCAAGAACCAGCGTGTCGCTGACCCGGTTTGAAGCAAAAGCAATCATGCGGCCGTTGTCGATAAATCTTGGCTGCAGGTCATCATACACATCATTGGTGATGCGGGTAAATGAATTGCTGCCTGTATAGAAAAGAAAAATATCGCTGTAGCCATTGATTACTGCTGACATTACCAGCAACGACCCATCCGGGGAGTAGGCCATATCGAGCACCTTGTTGATGTTGTCGATATAAAACTCTTCACGGGTTTTGTCATTTACATTGTAGAGATACAGTTTGCGGCGCCCTTTGTTTTCAACTTCCCATGCAAACAGTCCAGATGTAGGGTGCCACGCTGTAACAGGATAGGTCAAATCAGGCGTATCATCCATTTTTGTTCCGAGGCGAAAGAGTTTCTTTTTCTTCTGGGACTGCCGATCGACGATAAACAATTTCTTCTTGTTGACCTTATCCATGACATAGGTGAGGTATCGCCCGTCGGGACTGGTTTTTGCCTGGTAGTAGTGATTCTTTCTTTTTATTTTGCCTGGTACATTGTGATCAGGAGCTTTATCGCGGCCATCAATATCGTTTTGATAAATCGTCTGGTTATAGGTGTACCATTCACGGATAAGATTCTTGAAAGAAACTCCGAGTACGTAGAGAAATCCGTTTTCGACATTGCGTGAAACCTTTGCCATGTAAATGATGTTCGGAATCATGTTGCTGCCATACTTGTTGGCAATGAAGCGCCAAACAGAATGACCGGCCAGGGTTGCATCTGCGCCTTCGAGGTGATTGAATTTTCTGAATTTCCCTGAAACAACAGCATCACGCAATTTCTCGTCCAGCTCTGTGTTCCAGTCAGATGCAAGGTAAGACTGAAGGCCGCTGAGGTACCACTCGGGCAAAGCCATCAGCGTTGAGTTTTTTATATTGGCCGATATCTGCTCGCCATAAATCATCTGATTCAGAATGACCCGCGCAATACCGCTTCGAATCTGCTCTTCCAGGTTCAGATAGTTCCCGTTGAAATACAGAAAAACCTTATTATCAACCACATTGGTAACACCGCCTGTATTGTAGAGAATTTCGTTGTCGAGCCCGATGTTTGAGGACTTCATTTCGCTGAGCGAGTTGAATACGATGAAATGAATCTTGTTTTCGGGTTTATAACTGAGTTTGTCCGAAATCTCCTTCAGGGCCGTAGTGGCATATTTTGCAGCATTGATGGTGATTTTCCGGCCATCCTGATAAAAGATAAAATCGAAATCCTTGAATCGGAATTGGCTCCAGACGCGCTCTTCATTGTATTGAACGCGATTCTTACCAAAGGTCATATGGCTGCCATTATAAAACTGGGCCGAAACCTTCTGAAAAGGCACCAGTAATACTATGAGGAAAATTATGACGAAAGTTTTGCGCATAACCATTCAGCCGTTTTGAACAACGGGATTGTAAAATTACGAAATTTTATGGGTTTTATTGCAATATTCAACCCGATAAAACGATAACTTTTCTATAAGGCCTGGAATTTGATTAATTTTGGCCATGCAAAATCAATATATGGGCCGGACCATTCTGACATTAATTTTAGCGATTTTTTCAACTGTCGGCTTTTCACAAGGCGACTTTGTGCTGAAGGGCCATATCAGCCATTTGCAGCGACCCACGACCATTTATCTTTTATCTGTTGAAGGTTCGACCTGGGATGTTGTTGACAGCATGAAATCAGACAAGGGGGAAGTCCTGTTTTCTGCAGATACCATTCCAGCCACAGGCGAATACTATGTTTTCTGGGAAGAAAAATATTTCATCAATCTTGTAATCAACAAGGAAAACCGTATAGAATTCACCGCTGACAATCTTGAAAGAGACCTTGATGTCAACATTCAGATTTCGGAAGAAAATAAGGCGTTTTATAAGCTCAGGGCCATTGAAAGTTCCATTGACAGCTTATCAGCCGTTGGCGACGAATACTATGAAAAAGGGATGCAGGCACAACTGGAGAAAATCAGGAATCAACTGCAGGCGAAAGTAGCTGAGCTTGAAGAGAGAATTAAGATAATGGACAAGGAACAGCCCGGGCTTTTTTCGGTCAAGCTTTATAAAAGCAGCATTCCACCGGATTTTGATTCTTTTGCTTCTTCAAATCCCGATCACGGATACAAATCGGAATATGAATTTCTGAAAAGGCATTATTTCGACAACATTGACAAGTACGATAGCTGTCTTGTAAACACTCGTGTAATCTACGATGCATGCAGTTTTTATTTGAGAAATTTCACGGATGAAAAAACCACGGCAGGTTATATCAAAACCGCTGATTTCATCATGAGTTCATTTTCATGGAATGACCAGCAATTTGAATATGTTTTGAATTTATTGCTCAACACCTTTGAATCATCGGGCTTTGATGAAGTGTATCTTCGCCTGTTTGACACCTATATGCACAGTTCATCATGCGAAGGCGGCATCCCGTCCGAAGCAGAGCGGAAGGCCCTTTCAATCAAAAACATGAAAAAGGGCTCTGTTGCGCCAGAGCTTACTGGAAAAGACAAAGAAGGAAACGTCATTTCATTGAGCAGTTTCATAGGAAAAAGCGTTGTAGTCATGTTCTGGGAATCATCGTGTGAGCACTGCCGTGAAGCCATTCCACATGTGATTGCATTTCTTAAGGATAAGCCAGATATTGTGCTGTTTTCTTACTCCATCGACACAGATGAAAACAAATGGATTGGCGGAATTCTCGAAGAAGGCCTTTCGGAGCCATCTGTGAGTGACCTTAAGGGTTACGACGGAGAGAATGCCATTCGCTGGAATGTGTGGGGAACGCCCAGCTTTTTTGTCATTGATGCGGAGGGGAAAATTGTGGCAAAGCCACTTACGCTTAAGGCACTGGAGGAGGCGATAGAGTAGATACGAAATACGAGATACGAAATACGAAATACGAAATACGAAATACGAAACTCTTTAAGCGGTGAACGATGAGTAGTGAACGGTGAGCTGTGATGATGTGG
>CAZJOL010000155.1:0-6643 GCA_964547605.1 uncultured Bacteroidaceae bacterium
TCCTTGTAGCTGCTGTCAGCTGTAACAACATCTTTCTTGATATGGATTTCGGCGAATTCCTTGTTCACCACCACGATTTTCTCAATGTGATGTTTTGCCAGCATCTCATTCTCGAAACGCTGCCACATGATTTCTTTCGGCTCCTGTGGTTCGGTGCCATAAAAATACATGGCGAAAAATGCAATTGCCATTATGGCATATATCCAGTAGAAATTGAATTTCTTTTTCGGACCTTGCAAAGGGTTGTCTTTGGGCTTATCTTTCATATTAAAGCTCTGTGAGTCAGTTAGTTAAATTGTTGTGATTTTTGCATCGGCCCACAAATCCTCGAGCCGGAAAAATTCGCGCATGTCCTCTCTGAAAATGTGTGCCACAACATTGCCATAGTCTACCAGAATCCATTCTGCATTGCTGAGACCTTCCACCTGAATGGGCTTGAAACCCTCTTCTTTCCTCAGTTCCCTGATGGTGTTCTCGGCAATACCCTGCGTCTGCACGCCGGAAGTGCCATGACAAATCACAAAAAAATCACAGACATTTTGTCCGGTTTCACGCATATCGAGAATAACAATGTTTTGCGCTTTTTTTGATTTCAGCGTTTTGGTAAGTTTCGATACAAGCGGATCTTTAACAGTTTTTACCATTTAATCTTCGTAAATTTGTACAAAGTTACTCAATTTGCCTTTATAACAAACCATTGGTGATAACTCCCGTAAAAATTCAAAATCATGAAAACCGTTTTTCACAGAAATGAGGTCGTTGAATCCACCAATCAGTGGGCAATGAGCCAAATCAATGAAGTATTGAATGATGAGTTACATATATTCAGCGCGGCGTTCCAGTCGGCCGGACGCGGGCAGGGCGATCACCACTGGGAATCGGAAACCGGCGAAAATATTCTGATGAGCATTTTGTATAAGAATCCGTCTATTAAGGTGGCCGATCAGTTTTCAATCAGTCAGATTATTGCTGTGGCAGCCCACAACTATGTTTCGGCCGAATTGCCCGGAAAGGATGTCAGCATCAAGTGGCCCAACGATATTATGGTTGAAAGCCGCAAGGTGGCTGGCATTCTGATTGAAAATTCGTTGAAGGGAAATGAAATTCTTGCCACCGTGATAGGCATCGGCGTCAACATCAATCAGATTCATTTTGCGGGCGATCTGCAGGCCGCTGTTTCGCTGCATATGATTGATGGCGAAAAGAGAGATATTGAAACGGAAATCCGTAAACTCACGGATTACTTTGTTAAAAGTCTTGAAACATACAAGGTGCTCGGCGCCGAAAAAACCTACTGGTCGTACGACGGCCGTCTGTTTGGTGTTGGCACCGATCAGAATTTCAAGCTGGGCGAAGATATTATGAAATGCCGCATCCTTGGCTCAGAGCCAAACGGACAGCTGCGTCTGAGAATGCCCGACGGCAACGAACGCACATTTTTCCACCACGAAATTGCCATGTGCTACCGCGATGATTTGCTGATTTGACGTTACAGACGTTACGCGTTACAATCGTTATGACTCAGCTTTCAGCGGTAGGTGCCGACCGAAGCGTCGGTGCTCTGGCACGGAGCTGAGGGCTATGCATGCGGCCTGCACTCCCGCCCTAGCAGAGTCGGCACAAAGCAGCGTTCTGAATTTCCGGCATTCACAAAAATTATTCTGAGCCGATCATATTAATGTCGCAATTATTTACTATATTTGCGACAAAATACACATCGAAAACAACATGATTAGCGCAGATGATCAGATACTTGCAAAAATTAAAAAGGCGAAGAGGGGTACGCTTTTTTTTACCGAAGATTTTCTGTCTTTCGGTAGTGCAAAAGCTGTAGCCAAAGCATTGGAGCGTTTGGTCGGGCAGGGGAGTATTTCGCGTGTGGCGCGTGGAATTTATGCTCGTCTGGAAAGCGATCGCATTCTGGGAGCGATAACGCCGGGTACAGAAGCCATTGCCGAAGCCATCAGCCGAAGAGATAAAAGCCGCATCATTGTTACGGGTGCCGCAGCATTGAATGCCTTGGGACTTTCCACGCAGGTTCCTGCAAATGTTGTTTATCTTACTGACGGTGCAGCGAGACGGATATCCATTGGTAAACGAAAAATTATTTTCAAAAAAGCTGCCCCCAGAAATCTGGCTGCCATAGGAAAAATAAGCAGTGTGGCCATTCAGGCACTTAAAGAAATTGGGAAGGACAATGTCACAGAAACTGAGATTAAAATCATTCTGAGGCATTTAAAAAACGAAGATCCCTACAGACTTGAACATGATATAAGATTGGCTCCTGAATGGATACGGATAATTATGCGTAAGGCAATACAAAAATTAAAATCATGATTCACTGGATTACATTTCCCGACGAAACAAAAAGAAAAGCGTATGCTGAAACAGCCGAAAAGACCGGCCTGTCAGCGTTTGCTGCCGAAAAGGACTGGTGGGTGGTGCAAACATTGTCGGTTGTTTTCGGTATGGAGGTGGCGGCACATCTTGTATTTAAAGGCGGCACCTCGCTTAGCAAGGGGTGGAAAATTATTGACCGGTTTTCCGAAGATATTGATCTGGCTCTGGATCGGTCTTTTCTTGGCTTTGATGGAGAGCTCAGTAAAAATGAACGAGGCAAACTCCGCAAAGAAACAGGATTGTACGTTGATAATGTTTTTTATCCGGAATTAATCGGGGAGTTTGCCAGCAAAGGATATGACAACGTCAGACTGGAATTGGTAAAGGAAAAGCAAAGTGACCTGGATCGTAAAATCTCTGTTTATTATCCAAATGTGATTGAAGCGCCCGGGTACCTGCAGCCTGCTGTTCAGATTGAGATCAGTTGTCGTTCGTTACGGGAACCTTTCACCATGCGCAGCATTCAGTCTCATCTTGACGAAGCGTTCGCGGATGCTGATTTTATTCAGTCACCGGCCATTATTCCGACTGTTAATCCGGAAAGAACTTTTCTGGAGAAAATTTTTCTTTTACATGAAGAATTTCACCGGCCAGCTGAAAAACGAAGAGTGAACCGGCTTAGTCGTCATTTGTACGATGTGGTGAAATTATCCAAAACAAGTTTTGCAGAAAAAGCGCTTGCAGACAGGGCTTTGTACGAAACCATTGTCAATCACCGATACCATTTCACAAGAGTTGGCGAAGTGAACTACAATTTGCATCAGCCACAGACAATTAACCCGATACCTCCTGTTGAGCTGATGAATGCATGGAAAGCCGACTACAATGTGATGATTGAACAAATGATTTATGAAGAAAATCCGCCAGCTTTTGATGAAATAATTTCGGATTTGAAAAACCTGACACAAAAGATCAATTCGCTGGACTGGAAATTCAGCCTGGAATTTCCACAACCAAAATAGTAATTGATTCAAGATAAAATTTTGACTACACCTGTTTTATTCACGTTCTTCGAAAAATTCCTGCGCCGCTCCCAGTGCGCCCTGCACTCCCGACCTGCCAGAGTCACGGCTGTGTCCTGACAGAGTTGGTACAAAGCAGCGTTCTGAAACGTAGCGGCGCATTAAAGAAAATTTTTCTAATTTTGAATAATGAGAAAGTTGCGTTTGTGACGTGAATACAACATAACCTGGACCGTGTACGGAAAGATAAAATATATTGATTTTACAACAGCCAGCCTCAAAAACGATCTGGAGTTCCGCTACGACCCCATGGGCAACCGCACAATGAAAATAGAATACGCTTCGACGGGAGCGAAATACACCTTCTACTCGCGCGATGCGCAGGGCAACATCATGGCCACATACACCATGACCGACGATGCCAACGATTATGTGTATCTCGACGAATTTGACATATACGGCAGCAGCCGTCTTGGTGTGAACAACATCGGAAAGAAAATGACCGAACTCACCTGGAGCGGTTCATCGTTCTCATTCACCACCGGCAACAAGCAATACGAACTCACCAACCACCTGGGAAATGTGCTGGCCACAATATCCGACCACAAACTGCCGTTTAGCAGTAATGTAAACGACGGAACTGTGGATTATTTTCTGGCCGATATCACCAGCTCACAGGATTATTATCCCTTTGGCATGATCATGCCCGAAAGAAACTGGAACTCATCATCGTATAGGTTCGGATTTCAAGGCCAGGAGCAGGATAACGAGATTAAAGGCGAGGGAAACAGCATCAACTTTAAGTATCGTGTGCATGACCCACGGCTTGGCAGGTTCTTCAGTATTGACCCCTTATTTAAAGATTATCCATGGAACAGTCCATATGCATTTAGTGAAAACAGGTTGATTGATTCAAGAGAATTGGAGGGGCTTGAGCGAACCTCAGCAATCTCGTTAGGATGGGGTGTAGATTATCGAGCGGATAAATTAAGCGCCAATATTGAAAATAGTGGCAGCTATAATATTAATGTAAGTGGAGAAGTTGACATTACAGACCAATTTATTGCAATTTTGAAAACAGAAAGCTCTAAAAGCGTTGAAGGAATTCTCGTTTTGGCAATTTATGGGCATGGTATGTGGCCATCAAATGATATAAAAACTGCAATGTATGGAAGAACTGAATCTCATGGTATAGCAGGATACATATCACCTGATGGTTTATTGAAAATTCGTGAAGCTGTTAAATCTGGAGAGATTAAATTTGCTCCTGGAGCTGTGGTACTCTTCAATGTCTGTTACGCAGGGTATAAAAACGTAACGAGGAATGATAAATACTATAGTTTTGCTGATTTGTTTAGTATTTATATGAAAGTAACATCAATAGCAGCAACAAACAAGGTTGCGCCATTGGATGAAACGGGCAATAAACAATTGCTAAACACTTATGACGGGGGAGAATGGAAATCAATATCACCGACTGGTAAAACTACAAATTTAGGAGGAAACCCCATAGACTTTATTGAAAAAGCAAAAGAAGTTAATGAGGCATTTGATGCTGAATACCCAGTTGAAAGAATGACTCCGATTTCAGTGAATTATTTGTCTGTTCCACAATAATCTTAATAATATAAACAGTATGCGAAATTTAATTCGAATATTAAAGAGTTGTAAAATAGCATTTTTATTGTTTTTTGCAACAATAGTTGGCACGCAGTGTAAATCGCAGGCTCCAACGTTATCAATTAATAGGTTGACATACGCAGAAGACACGCTAAATTCGTATATTATTGATAGTGTTACTGTTGATATTGAGCTGAATAAACTTAATGCCATTCAAATGATTGGATTTGGATTTATTGGGAGAGACCAGAATAATATTGCAATTTCAAACACGATTGGTGGATATGTTGTTGAAGCAAATATTGAAATCAATAAAATTGTTTCATGTAAAATAGAAGCCCTCGATGATGATTGGAAGTCATTTATGAAAGATTGTGAAAATGTAACATTTGTAAATAATAAAATAGCAATATCGGTGAAGATTTTTGAATTTAACTATTCTAAAATTGAAATGATTACATTAATTATTTTTGTTGAGGGAAAAGATGCGATTGTGTATAAATTTCCACTTGAACATTAGTAAAATAATGATTTCAACGTCTTTGCACAGTGAAAAATCTAATATATTCAATTTTGCTTTTCATCCAATACCATACATCCCCGCCCACCAGCGGGGTTTTGTTTTGTTACTCTATTGAAAGTAATGAAATTTAAAAATTTTCGGGGGTTGGGAATTTGGGTGGTGTGCTGTGTAAAAAATTTGAGGTGTGCTGAAATTTGAGATTTTTAAATTTGAGCCATAAATGGGACGCTACATTCCGCTCCCACAAAGGCCAAACCCCCTGGCGTCCCATTTTTAACATTTATCACTGTTTGAAATAATTTTCTATCTTTACTCAACGTTAATTTTTCATGCCCGAAACAATATTTCATACAACATTTTCAACCAATCAATTTTTGCATTTTCGAGCGAAGAATGGCTCTGAAAGCGGCCTGCGGAGTGCCGTGTCGTACCGTTTCGGGTTCAATGGTAAAGAGAACGACAATGAGGTGAAAGGGACTGGAAATAGTGTTGATTTTGGTGCGAGAATTTATGATTCGAGGTTGGGGAGGTGGATGTCTTGCGATCCTAAGGCTTCAAAATATCCTGATATTTCACCATATGTTTTTGTAGCAAATTCACCATTAATTGCCATAGACCCTAATGGAGAAGAAATTGTAATAACTACGGAAAAGAATGAAGAGACTGGTAAAACCACAATTACGATAACTTTATCCGGGGTTGTTTCTTTTGATCATTTAAACAATCCAACCAATTCTACCACAAGACAAAATTATGTGAATAATCTTAATGAGAAAATGCAAGAGGTATATTCAAAAAGCATGTCCAGCGAAAATGTTGAGATTGTTTTTGTATCAAATTTGAGACTCGGAACAGATGCAGATGTGACACCATCAGACCATGCTGTTTATGTAACAAATTTGCAAACGGGGCCAAACAAGGTTGGAAATAGCCGAATTGCTGGGTTTGTTAATGCGATAGGAGGGAGAAAGGCTTATTTCCCCAAAGCATTAGATTTTCATAATGCAGTTCATGAGCTTGGGCATTGGTTAGGGTTGGCTCATCCAAAGGATATTGCTGCTTATGTTGAAAACTTTGCGCTTACATATGATATTACAAAAAAAGAAGAATATGCTCAATATGCTGATTGGACATGGGA
>CAZJOL010000156.1:0-6612 GCA_964547605.1 uncultured Bacteroidaceae bacterium
CACTTCATTGCCGTTTTGTGCTTCAGCAATAACTTTTACTTCATCAAGCTCGTTGAGGATAATCCGCAATCCTTTACGGAAAATTTCATGGTCGTCGGCAATTATCAATCGGATAATATCCATGCTTATTGTTTTACAGTTAACGTGATCAGCACATTCATTCCTTCGCCTGGAGCACTCTTGATAAGACACAGGCCATTGATGGTCTTCACCTTATTAATGATGTTGTTCAACCCCAAACCTGTTGGTTGTTTTAATTTTTCATCCACATCAAACCCAACACCATCGTCTTTGAAAAACAGGTTGACCTGGTTTTCATGGCTTTCCAGAAAAATCTCTATATTGGCTGCCTGAGAGTGTTTGAGCGAATTGTTCACCAGTTCCTTGATGGTCTGGAAAAGCACTGTTTCCTCGATGCGTGTTCCGGTGAGCTTGTATTGCGAAGTATCAAGCTGGATTTTTAAAGAGTTTGTGTTGTTGATGTAATTGCAGAAATCCTTTGCGGCAGCAGGCAGACCAAAGTCCTGAAGAATACTGGGCATGATGTTGTTCGAAATTTCGCGGGCCGAAACAATAGCCTTGTCAATCAGTTCATCAACTGACTGCAAAGTTTCAGCCGGACTGATTTTGTTGAAATTTCCTTTTTTGAGAAGATCTGTATAAAGCTTTATTGTAGAAAGCAGCGGAGCCAGCCCGTCGTGCAGATCGGCAGCAAACCGCTTGCGCTCGCGTTCTTCGGTCTCGATGATGGCAGCTGCAATTTTACGTTCGATTTCTTTACGTTCGGTTATATCGCGCGCCATGCTTAAAATGGCTTTGCGCCCCATATAATCAATTACGCGATCGCTCATTTCCAGAAAAATAACCGTTCCATCCTTGGCCTGATGCTCTGTTTCATACACATGATGACCGTTCTTTAAAATGATGGCAATGTTTTTATCAACAATCGGGACATATTTTTCCGTTTTAATGTCGCGGAAATTTTTCTGCATGAGCTCTTCGCGCGTGTATCCGAGCTTCTTCAACGCTTCTTCGTTTACCTCCAGAAATTTTCCATCGAAATCGGCCAGGAATATTTCGTCACCCGAATTGTCAAACAGAATCTGAAAGCGGCGATCCGAAACACGGCGCTCAACCTCGGCATATTTCAAACGCTTCAGCAAATTTCCAATTTGTAATACGCCTACAGCAATCAAAATGGCCACCAGAAAATCGAGCAGGTAGTAAATTGTCTGAATAAATGAATCCTCAATTTTGAAATACTGACCATACAATTCAATCATCTGCAGTGCAATCAGAAACAGCATGGCAATGCTGATGAGCACCCACGATTTGCGGCTGCGCGTGACCGACAGCATGTTGAATATAAATACAATGGTCAGTACAAAAACCACAGCCGTGGCAATGATGAAAATATTGTAAATCATAGCATTCTTCTGACGCAAAGATAGTGATATCCGGAAAATGATGAAATACACCGGATGTTTTTGTTATTCAATTTATTGCTCTAATTTTGCACCCAATATGCATGAATTATCCATCGCCGCCAGTATTGTGGATTATGCCACTGATTTTGCCAACGAGCATCAGGCAACAAGCATTTCCAGAATCGAAATTGAAGTCGGACAGCTGTCCGGAGTCATCACCGATAGTCTTGAATTTGCGATGGAAGAAGCCGTAAAAGGCTCTGTGCTTGAAAAGGCAGAAGTAGTGATTACCGAAGTTGCCGGCCGATCGCGCTGCAACCGCTGCCAGACCGAATTCGACAATCCCGACTGGTACACCCCCTGCCCCACTTGCATGGCCATGGATGCCGAAATTGTTGGGGGAAAAGAATTGCTGATTACAAAAATCGTTATCTGAACGAATATTACTCATTTGAAATACAAACAAAAATAAAATGAATAAGTCTGGAATTCTGAAACGATGGTCAAGCAAAATTGAATTCTGGATATTCATTTTTTTTCTGATCCGGCTGATCGGAATCACCAATCCCCCTCTGGAAATCAGTCACAACTGGAGGCAGGTAACCGGATTGATGGTTGCCCGCAACTTTTCCGAGGTCGATCCGGACATTCTGCATCCTCGAATTGATGATTTCAATGGTGCATCGGACATCATTGCCATGGAATTCCCTTCTCTGAATTATATCCATTTTCTTTTTTCAGAGTTGTTCGGGTATTCACATTGGTATGGCCGGCTGATAAACCTGATTGTGTCATCGTTTGGGCTTCTCTTCTTTTACAAACTCATTAAATTATCCGGTATAAGTGAACGGATTGCATTTTTTGCAACCATTGCTTTATCGGCTTCCATCTGGTTTTCGTTTTCCAGAAAAATGATGCCCGATACGTATTGCATTTCATTGATTTTCATCGGACTTTATTATGGACTCAGATTTCTTCACGATCAAAAATATTTTCTGCTCTTGTTGTATGCTTTTTTCAGCTCACTTGCCCTTTTGTCAAAGATACCTGCAGGAATATATCTTATAATTCTTTTGCCATTTGTATTTAGCCGGAAATTTGAATATAAAAACAGAATTGCCATTTCTGTTGTAACCGCAGTACCGTTAATCCTGGCGTATTGGTGGTATTTTGTCTGGAACCCACTTTTGGCAAGTGAATCCGGGAATTGGTACAACATAGGAAAACCTATACTAACAGGAATGAAAGAACTGATAGAAAACATCGGAAAAACGCTTGGCAACTTCTATTTCGATGCATTTTCAGGTTTCATTATGTTCTTCGTTTTCACTGGCGGATTAGTATTAATGATATTGAAAAAGGATTTCAAAATTATAATCGCGTTTTCACTGACCTTTGTGGTATTTCTGATGTATATGTGCAAATCGGGCTTTTTTTTCTATCACCACAATTACTATATCATTCCGTTTGTTCCGGCAATGGCTCTGCTGGCCGGATATGCAATTGCATCCATCAATAAACGATGGATTATGCTCAGTGTTTTGCTGCTAGGAATAGCTGAAAGCATCGCCAATCAGCAACATGATTTCTTCATCAAGGACTCGGAGAAATACAAGCTGACAATTGAATCTTTGATGGATAATTTATCAACAAGGGATGACCTGATTCTTGTGAATGGAAACGGTAATCCTCAACTGATGTATCTGGCTCACCGAAAGGGATGGAATTGTAATGATGAGCAATTATCAGATTCGCTCTATATTAGAAGTGTTAAAAACGGCCTTTGCCGGTTTGCAGTTGTAAACAAACATACAGAGCCAAATACAGACTATCTGCAAAGTTCATTCAGGACCGAGTTTGATAATGATGATTTTCGTATTTTTGCACTGCAATAAAACGAATTGTTATGTGCGATACTTGTGGCTGCAGCGATCCGAATCAGAAAGTGACCTATCATAAACCCGGCGAAGAACACTCGCACGAACATGCGCATGTGCACCCGCACGAGCACCAGTATGCGCATGCACACGACCACAACCATGATCACGAGCATCATACGCATGATCATGATCACAGCTATCTGCACTCGCACAGCCACGATGGTCACTCGCACAGCCACGACCACAGTCATGAGCATGGCGATCATGACCTCGACCATGCACATCCGCATGGAAAAGAATTTGTGCTGACTCACAATATTCTCGATAAAAACCAGTCGCTGGCCGAACGCAACCGTGGATATTTCGATGCAAAAAATATTACCGCTTTAAATCTGGTAAGCTCACCCGGCTCAGGCAAAACAACGCTGCTCGAAAAAACCATTTCGGCACTGAAAAATGATCTGAAATTTTACGTCATCGAAGGCGACCAGCAGACCATGAACGATGCCGACCGCATCAATGCTACCGGCGCTCCTGTAATTCAGATCAACACCGGCAACGGCTGCCACCTCGATTCCGAAATGATTAGCAAAGCTGTAAAAGAACTCAACGTAGCCGACAATTCCATGCTCATCATCGAAAACGTGGGCAATCTGGTTTGTCCGTCATTGTTCGACCTGGGCGAAAAAGCGCGTGTAGTCATCATTTCAGTGACCGAAGGCGACGACAAACCGCTGAAATATCCCAACATGTTCAGCACTTCGAATATCTGCATCATCAATAAGATTGATCTCTTGCCCTACGTCGATTTCAGCGTAGAAAAAGTGAAGGAAAATGCGCTGAAAATCAATCATCACCTGCAGTTTTTCGAAGTCTCAGCCCGCACCGGCGAAGGCATGGATGGCTGGTTTGAATGGCTGAAAAAGCAATAGAAGTCTCTTGATAAAAGATGCAAATTTTCAAAATGAAAACATTTATTCTGATATTATCTGTTATTCTGCTTGCAGCAGCTTGCAAAAAAGATGACATCATCGACCCACCTATAGTGAATCCTGTCGTTGTCCATGACACCATAAAACCTAAAGCTTACCTACCTGTTTATCCAGGCTCCTGGTGGAAATATCAGATTAATGACACGACTTTTATTACATTATCAACAAGCAGTACATATATTTTGCATTCTTATCAAGCTTTTAGCGCCAGTTATGATCCTCCGGTGTATACAGATTCAGTTTACGTCCCGTTCTATAATTCAGAGCCAATTTACGGATATGATAAAATCGAATACATTGACTTTCCATTCGGCAATTACAATAAAAAATGGCCTGTTATTTCAGAACTCATCGGCTTTGAATTTGACAGAGAATGGACCGACCCGCGTTATGGTGATTTCAATGAAAAAGTTCAGGTTTCTGAGAAAGTATTCGATGGCCAGGATTCAATTCTTGTTCTGACCGGACATTGGATTTATGGTTTGAATGTTTCTCATAAAAGTTTTCAGGAATATAAAAAAGGGATAGGACTATCAAAACATATTATCGTTGATACTTTGAACAATGATACTTTATTTAAGAAAATACTGATCGATTACTACATTAACGACTCACTTTAATTTTCCTCCAGAGCACAAGCATTTCATTTGCGCGCTTAAAACAAGGCAGAGAGTGTTGTTATCATGATAAGCACACTCTCATTTCCGCTCTATCCACTCATGCAGCCTTGAGATATAATAAAATGACAGGATGATAAGGTAAAGAATCGTCGATTATTCACAAATGTATTATATTGACTGCCTGCTATTTACGACTCATTTGTTTCAAAGTGACGATGTATTTTTCTACTTTTTGTTCCAAAGTAACGGTATTTTTTATCAGTTTTTGTTCCAAAGTGACGGTATCTATAAGATTTCTAATAAAATCATGTATACCAATGTCTTTTCTGAAAAATATGATTTCAAAATTTGCAGAACATTCAAAAATATTTTTACATTTGTGCCATCTTTTCAAAAAAAGGTAACACATGAAAGTAAAACGATTCGGCGTATCACTCGATGAACAGATCCTTACGGAGCTGGATCACTTTGTTGACAAACGTAAATTTCCGAATCGCTCGCAAGCCATTCGCTATCTGATTTCCAATTATCTGATTGAAGAGAAAGTGGATGGAAATAAAACCGTAGCCGGCAGCATCATTCTGGTGTACGACCATCACAAACGCGAACTGCAAAACAAATCAACTTCCATTCAGCACGATTTTCACGACATTATATTGTCGGTGATGCATGTGCACATCGATCATCACAACTGCCTCGAAACCATAGCGGTGATGGGCAAATCGGGCAAACTGAAAGAGCTGGCCGATAAACTGATCGCCATCAAAGGAGTAAAACATGGAAAACTTGTAATCACCACAACTGAATAATTTTTTTTGACATGAAGGTAGCACGTTTTTTAATTTTGGTGTCATTGTCAACTCTGACAACAAAGTTCACTTTTGCACAAATGCCGTTTATCACCGACGATGCCGGCACCCAGGGCACCTGGAATCATCAGCTGGAAATTTCATACGGCAATGATTTCGACAATACGCACCGATGCACCAACAGCACGGTTGAACTGGCACCTGTGTACACTGTTGGTGTGGCTGAGCGGATTGATGTTGTGATCGGATATCCGTTTGTTTTCATCAATGAATTTGAAGATACTTCCGTTTCGAGAATTTCAGGGTTTTCGGATTTCGGAATGGAAGTCAAATGGCGTTTTATGGAACACGATAAATGGTCGCTGGCCATCAAGCCCGGGTTTTCGCTGCCAACCGGCAACAGCGCACTGGGACTTGGAAACGGAAAAATTGGTTACTCGGGATTTCTGATTTCAACAAACACTTTTGGAAAGTTGGTTATCAACACCAATGCGGGTTACATCAGAAATGAGAACCTGCACGGCGATGCCGAAAACATCTGGCATGCTTCGGCTGGATTTGATTTTGCAGCTACCAACATCCTGCATTTTGCATTTAACGGCGGCACTGAAAAAAACCCGGATGTGAATTCCGATATTCCCTGCGCATTCGGGCTTATCGGATTGTATTATTTTCTCAGCGACGACAACGAGCTGGCTTTTGGCTACAAATGCGGCCTCACCGAGGCTGAATGTGATCATTCCTTTATTGTTGGACTAACTTTAAGATTTTAATATTATGCATATTCCCGACGGCTATTTAGGACCCGAAACCTACATCCCGCTGATGGGCGCGTTTGTAGCTGCAGCAGCAGTGGCTGTTGTAAAAGTGAAAAAAGAAGTTGC
>CAZJOL010000157.1:0-6576 GCA_964547605.1 uncultured Bacteroidaceae bacterium
AGGTTCGTTATGCTGTTGAACAAGGTGCTGATGAAATAGATATGGTCATTTCGCGCGGTCGTTTTCTGGCTGGTGAGCGTGATTTCCTGCGCGAAGAAGTGACAAGACATAAAGAAGCCTGTGGCAATGCACATCTGAAAGTGATTCTTGAAACAGGCGAATTGCTTGACCCGAACCTGATTTACGAAGCTTCCATGATTTCAATGGAAGCCGGTGCCGATTTTATCAAGACATCGACCGGAAAGATTCAGCCGGCAGCCACACTCGAAGCGGCTTATGTCATGTTAACCGCCATTCATGAATTTTATACAAAGACAGGAAAGAAAATCGGCTTCAAACCGGCCGGTGGCATCAGCGATCCTGAAACGGCTGTTCAGTTCTGGCAACTGGTGAAGTCGATCAACGGCGACGAATGGCTCAACAATCATTTGTTCCGTTACGGAGCAAGCCGTCTGCTGAATAAGCTGGTGGATGCTATTGTGTAAATGCTCTGTGAATTTACATATCGGGAAGACATAGACTTTACATGTGTTTTTCTTCATTGAAACTGATTCTATGAAAAACCTTATTGTTTTTGTACTGATTATTTTCCCGTATATGTTTTTGCACGCGCAGGATGAATCGCGCATTTCGCTTAATGCAAATACCATTCAGGTGGATAATTTTCACGCCTACTCACTCAACCCTTCGTTTGAGCTGGCATTGAACGACCACTGGAATCTGCGCTATGAGCTTGGTTTCGGCATTCGCGGCAATAAGAAGTTTTATATGCATACTCCGTTAACATTACCGGTCGGGGGTGTTTTATTTGCAGCCGGAATCGGCAGCGGGGGCAGCTTTTTATACACACTTGGCATATTGCTGCTGATTGCACCCGAAGGAGTTTCTTATGATATTCAGTTAACAGATGAATATGAACTGTCGCCTTATATCGATCTGAATTCAGCCGAGTATTATTTAACTCCGGAAAACAATCAGCTCAAATTCCGCCTTAGTGGCGATGCCGGTCTGACCTGCCGGATGCATGTAAGCGATCGTTTTTGTTTTTCTGCATACACTTCACTTACCATGCTCGAAACCCACGGACTTGGCTTCAGCGGCGGTGTTGGGATTGGGTATAAGTTTGATTTTTGAGAAGTATTTGTTTTGTATTTCAGTTTAGAGTATATTTGATACTGATTTTTATTTTCAAAGGATTTCATCAGGTATTTTGTTTTATTTAATTTTATTCAGAATGAGAAATCTGTTTTTTTTGCTTATCTGTTTGGCGCTAATGTCAAATGCTCAGGGTCCGATAAAGAAGAACATAACATTTTCAGCTAACTTTTTTCGTGTAGCAAGTTTACCTGCACAATCACTCAACATGAAGCTTGAATTTGAGGCTGACGAACACTGGACTGTCAGATACGAGTTTGGCTATGGCTGGCAAAACAACGGGTTGCCATATTATCATCTGCCAGCCACTATTTCTGCCGGAGTTAAGGAAATTCAAAAATGCATTTCCGGTGATTCGAAGCTGGGTTTTCTAAGCGGTTTTATTATGATATTACTTCCGGAGGGAATTTCCTACAATATCAGAATGAAGGATAAAATTGAAATGACTCCCTTTATTGATATTAATTCCCGGGAATATTTTGCAATGAATCAAACCGACACGTTGAGAAATAGGCTTAGTGGAGATCTCGGAATTTTATGCCGCTACTCGTTAAACCCGCATCTGTATGTTTCAGCTTATGGTTCAATGACTTTTCTTGAGAGTGAAGGATTGGGGGCTTCCGGCGGTATTGGTATAGGTTGGAAACTTTTCCGGACTTACCCGGATCATCCTGGGATTTCACCTACCCCTGGATTTTGATTATTTCCGCCGGGCGATTCAAATTATTGATCAAATGCTGTAAAGATTATCAGGAATACCTTCAAATCCTTTGATGTTTTTCACAACAGTTGCGGCCTCGTTGTAATAATCGTGTTCGAAAATCAAACCGATGTTTTCTTCCACCGCTTTGTGCAGAAAATTTTCTTTTTCTTCGAGCGCCAGAATCGGCAATACATCAACGGATGCAACCCATACAGGTGAAATGTGCGTAATGGATGGAATGAAATCGGCGGCGTAGAGCCATTTTTGCGTAGGTGTGTGAATGAGCGGCAGCAATTGTCCGGCCGTGTGACCGTCGCGCAAAAGAACCGAAATACCGGGAATGATTTCTTCTTCCCGATCGACCAGTTGAATCAATCCGGCATTGAACAGTGGCTCTATATTGTCGGCGAAATATGACGCGGCCTCGCGTTTGTTCGGTCTCATGGCCGATTCCCATTGTTTTCTGCTGACCCAGTGTTTCGCATTTGGACATACAATTTCTGATTCACCGCTCTGGCTGCGGCCTACAGCACCGCCACAATGATCGTCGTGCAAGTGGGTGAAAATGACATCGGTCACTGCAGACGGCTCGTAGCCTGCGTTTCGGATGGAATCTGCAAGCGACGTCTGTTCAACGATGTATTTATACTGATAGTATTTGCTGTCTCTTTTGTCGCCGAATCCCGTTTCGATCAGAACAAGCCGGTCTGCATTTTCAACAAGCAGGCAACGATTTACAATGGGCATCAGATTGTCTTCGCCGACATTGTAAAAGCGGCTCCAGATCGTGCGCGGAATAACACCGAATGCAACGCCGGCATCAATTCTCCACGTTTCAGTTATAAAGGGAATGATTTTCATACTGCAAAAATAATCATCCAAAAATAATTTTCCATACATCCTGAAGGCGTGATACCGGCTTGATTTTAATGGAAAAATCTTTTTGCGGAAGCGATTTGCTGTTAGCAGCAGCAATGATTATGTTTTTGAATCCAAGTTTGTCGGCTTCGGAAATGCGTTGTTCTATACGGTTCACAGGCCTGATTTCGCCTGATAATCCGACTTCGGCTGCGAAGCATGTTTTACTGTCAATAATCATGTCGTGGTACGACGAAGCAAGCGCACTCACAACAGCCAGGTCCACCGCAGGATCATCAACACGGATGCCACCGGTGACATTGAGAAATACATCATTCACACCCATGCGCAGACCGCTGCGTTTTTCGAGAACGGCCAGCAGCATTCCCATGCGGCGCTGATCAAAACCATTGGCGCTGCGCTGCGGATTTCCATACGGGCTCGGGCTCACCAGTGCCTGTATTTCGAGCAGCAGCGGGCGAACGCCTTCCATAGTTGTGGCTATGGCAGTGCCCGGCAGATCGATGGCGCGATCAGAAAGAAAAACTTCTGAAGGATTGGAAACTTCGCGGAGGCCGGCGGCGGTCATTTCAAAAATGCCAAGCTCGGACGCAGATCCGAAGCGGTTTTTCAGCGTTCGCAGAATTCTGTATCCGTGATGACGGTCGCCTTCGAACTGAAGGACTGTGTCAACAATATGTTCCAGAACTTTAGGTCCTGCGATGCTTCCATCCTTGGTGATGTGTCCGATAATAAAAACAGGCACTCCGCTTTTTTTGGAATATTGCTGCAACTCTGACGCACATTCACGCACCTGACTGATGGTGCCCGGCGATGACTCAATGCGGGCAGTATTCATTGTTTGAATAGAATCAATCACAAGACAATCCGGCTGCATTTTTTCGCTGGCTGCAATGATGCACTGAACGTCGGTTTCAGAGAGGAGGTATGTGTTGTCGTTTTTTACACCCAGGCGTTCAGCGCGCATTTTAATCTGGTACATGCTTTCTTCACCTGAAACATATAATGTTTTGATTTGCGGGTGCGTGATTGCCACCTGAAGCATCAGGGTTGATTTTCCGATACCCGGCTCACCGCCGATAAGGATAACAGAGCCCTCAACCACGCCGCCACCCAGCACTCGGTCGAGTTCGGCATTGTCGAGCGATTGGCGCTTACCGGATGAATACTCGATTTCAGATATTTTTTTCGGAGCTTCCGTTTTTACAAATGCGGCTGTTTTTGCTGGCTGAGTTGCCACAACTTCTTCTACCAGGGTGTTCCATTCGCCACACCCGGGGCATTTGCCGTTCCATTTTGGATATTGAGAACCGCAACTCTGACAGACAAATGCGGTTTTAGTTTTTGCCATCTTATTCCTTCACAAACTCTCTGTAAATAAATTCGCCATCGGTACGGTTCAGAATGACCATCATATCCTTGTTCAGGGTCAGCACCTCCCAATCGCCATTGTAAAGCGTGTAGGGGCATTGCTGCATGGTGACAATCGTCTTTGATGCGCCTGCTTTGACGGTGTATTTGGCCGAACTCAAAGTATCAAGGGTGGTACCTCCTGATGGACGGGTAACCATATAAACCATCTCACCTTCAAACTGCCATATTTCATACCACGAGATGGTGGAATCCTGATCAACCCTGATCAGACGCCAGTCTTCATCAAGTTTGTCTTTTTTCATTTTTGTACATGAGCTGAAAGCTGCAGCGGCAATGATGAGGACAATTACTACGAAACTGTTAAAATATTTCATTGAGGTCATGGTTTTATATGCAAACATACAAAAATTATTTATTTCGTGAAACAGAATATCAGAGGTCAGTAAGCTGCAGATGAGGTCAAGGTCAAGGACGAGGTCAAGGCTAAGGACGAGGTCGAGGACAAGCACCTGAGGTGAGCAGCGAGCGGTGATTGGTGAACTTTGCTGAATACTCAGTAGAAGCTATTTTATTAAGCGTTGCGAACATTGCAATATTTCATGCACAGCTTATAACTATTGTATAATCTTGTGTTTTCACATTTTCACTTGGACGACTGTGTAATGTTTCACGTTAAGTCCCGCATTTCCACATTTCTTCGTTTGGTGTACAGTGTTCGATGTTCAATTCGTCGTTTGAATCTAAAATCAAAGATCACCGATCGATATTCTTAAATCAGAAACTTCCTTGTCGCTGTTCCCTTCAAAAATCACAAATCACCGATCGATATTCTTAAATCAAAAACTTCCTTGTCGCTGTTCCCTTCAAAAATCAAAAATCCTTGTTCTTAAATCAAAACATCGGTGTTGCAGTTCACTTCAAAAATCAAAAATCCTTATTCTTAAATCAAAGACTTCCTTCTTCCTTCAAAGTTCCTTGTTCGCTGTTCATAATTCGATGTTCTTCTGTATCTTTGCGCCGCATCAAACAATCATGAAGGTTTCCCTCCGCTCATATCTGGAATTGCATTTTGTTGTGCTGCTGCTCGGGTTCACCGGAATCCTGGGCAAGCTGATTTCTTTGCCGGCACCGCACCTCGTGGTTTTCAGAGTGTTTATTGCTTTTGTCACACTGTTTATATTTCTGAAAATCAGAAAGCAGAACATTGTTGTCACGCGCCGGCAGCTGTTTTCGTGCATTTCGATCGGACTGGTCGTGGCTGCTCACTGGACTACTTTTTTCTATGCCATAAAGCTGTCGAATGTCTCGGTAGCCCTTGGATTGCTGGGTGTCGGCTCGCTGTTTACCGCGCTGCTTGAACCGCTCATTCTGCGACAGCGGTTTTCGTGGCTCGATATCATCACAGGTGTTTTCATCATCGCCGGCATTTATATTATTTTCCGCTTCGAGAGCCGCTATGTTGAGGGTATCATCTCGGCTATTGTCTGTTATTTTCTTTCTTCATTGTTCAGTGTTCTCAACAAAAAGCAGCAGGAAAAAATTCATCCATCAGTGCTGAGCATGTATGAAATGCTGTTTGCCTTTTTCTTTGCATTGGGTGCACTTCCTTTTCTTCTGCCAGAGGCCTTCAATAATTTCTGGCCTGGTACATCTGATTTGTTTTATCTGATTCTGCTGGGCAGTGTTTGCTCTGCGTATGCTTTCACCGCTGCCATCAGACTCATGCAGGATATGAGTGCATTTTTTGTGGTGCTGCACATTAATCTTGAACCGGTCTATGCCATCATTCTGGCATACTTTATTTTCGGTGAATCAGAGCACATGTCGCTTGGATTCTATGTTGGAGCGGCGATTATTTTTGCAGCTGTATTTCTTTATCCTTTTCTCAAAAAGCGGGGAATTATAAAAAGGTCATAATTATTGCCTTGCTGTTTTACACGAGCTCCCTGTTTTTATATCTTAGTAAAAATTTTAAAGCATGAAAACAATAAAAGCCCTTTTTGCTATTGTATTGCTGTTTGTCGCTCCTTCACTTTCTTTTGCACAGTCGTGGGTTGAATATGAGTGGAAGGAATACAGTACTGAATTCAAGATTCCATCGGACTTTGAAGTGACCGAATCCTCTGCCGAAAAGTTTAGTGCATCCAATGGTGCCATTTTGATGAGCATATACCCAAGGACCGAGGAATATCTGACATGGGAGGAAATGGAGGATGCATTGAAGACCTTGACTGTTGATAATGATGTTGTAGTGTCAGGTGAAGTTGTGGAGCTCGATGAAGAAAAAATGAACGGCTATTGGGGCGTTTTGCTCGAAGGAACAAAGTCGGATTACAGTGTTGGAACCATGCTGATTGTTGATCCTGATTACACTGAAATTAGCCTGTACATCTGGGTTGCCTACGATGCCGATCAGGTGGATACTGTACTCGAAATGCTCATGTCGTTCTCCCCTATGTGATGCT
>CAZJOL010000158.1:0-6543 GCA_964547605.1 uncultured Bacteroidaceae bacterium
GCAATCCCCACCGCGTTATCGAAGGAATGATGATTGCTGCCCGCGCCATCAATGCTGATGAAGGCTATGTGTATGTGCGTCTCGAATATCCGCTTGCCGTGAAACGTATGCGCAAAGCAATTGAAGATGCTCTTGAAGCCGGAATTCTGGGCGATAATGTTTTCGGCTCCGGACGCAGCATGCACATTCATGTAATGGAAGGTGCCGGCGCATTTGTCTGTGGTGAGGAAACCGCACTTATGGCTTCGATTGAAGGGAAACGCGGCATGCCCATGCCCAAACCACCATTCCCGGCCGAATGTGGATTGTTCCAAAAACCAACTGTCATCAATAATGTAGAAACGCTGGCTGCTGTGCCGCTTATCATCCGCAATGGCGCTGCATGGTTCAATCAATACGGAACCGCTACATCGAAAGGAACAAAAACATTTGCACTCACCGGTCATGTCGCCAACACTGGTCTTATCGAGGTTCCGTTTGGTACAACATTGCGCGAAATTGTTTTCAATATCGGCGGTGGTGTGATGGATAATGATGGAAAAATTTCTTCCAAAGGATTTAAAGCAGTGCAGATTGGTGGTCCTTCGGGTGGCTGTCTGACTGCAGAAGACATAGACCTGCCGCTCGATTACGACAATCTGATTGCCAAAGGCGCCATGGTTGGATCCGGTGGTTTGGTGGTCATGAATCAGGAATCCTGCATGGTTCAGATTGCACGCTTTTTCATGAATTTCACGCAGAACGAAAGTTGTGGAAAATGTCTCCCATGCCGTGAAGGAACCAAACAGATGCTTGCGTTGCTCGATGATATCATTGAAGGAAATGCAACCATGAAAACCATGGATCTGCTTTTGGAAGTTGGTCATGTGGTGAAAAAAGCCTCGCTATGTGGTCTCGGCAAAACAGCTCCCAGTCCGGTATTATCGACTATTGCAAAATTCCGCGATGAATATGTCGAACATATTGAACGTAAGCATTGTCCGACCAATAATTGCAAAGCACTCATGGACATTACGATTGATCCGGATAAGTGTATCGGTTGTACGGCATGTGCCCGCAAATGTCCGGTGAATGCCATTTCCGGCGAAAAGAAAAAAGCGCACAGCATCGATCCTGCACTGTGCATCAAGTGCGGTGAATGTCACAAGGCGTGTAAGTTTAATGCGGTGATGGGTTTTTAACGATTTAAAACAAAACTACAATGGAAACCAAAGGATATATAACAATCGACGGAACCGATGTTCCTGTTGAAAACGAGAAAAACCTGCTCGAGGTCATCCGCAAAGCGGGAATAGAAATGCCGACCTTTTGCTATCACTCGCATCTGAGTGTGTATGGTGCCTGTCGTCTTTGCATTGCCGATATCGACGGTATGGGCATTCAGGCTACCTGCTCCATCAAACCTAAACCTGGAATGAAGGTGCAGACCAATACAGCCGAGGTCCGTAAAATCCGTAAAGTCAATCTTGAATTATTGCTTGCCAATCATAAAATCGATTGCCCGAGTTGTTCGCGTTCCAACAACTGCAAATTGCAGGATTTGGCGCGGCGACTGAATGTAAACGAAATCCGTTTCAAAAAAACCGAAATGGATTTACCGGTCGATCGTGAATCGCACAGTATTATCCGTGACCCAAACAAATGTGTGTTGTGCGGCGATTGTGTGCGTGCCTGTAAGGAAATGCAGTCAGTAGGTGCTATTGATTTCATTAACCGGGGTGCGCGCACGATTGTCGGCCCTGCCTTTGACAAAAGTCTCAACGATGTTGAATGTGTTTTCTGCGGTCAGTGTGTATCGGCATGCCCGGTGGGAGCACTGGTTCCGAAATCCGAAGTTGAAGCAGTGTGGGACGTTATTCATGATGAGAAAAAAGTAGTGGTTGCGCAAATTGCTCCTGCTGTACGAGTGGCTCTGGGCGAAGGTTTCGGCATGGAAGCCGGCGCCATTTCGACCGGACAGATTGTCGCAGCGCTCAAACACATTGGCTTCAATCAGGTGTATGACACTTCGTTTGCAGCTGATCTGACTGTATTGGAAGAAGCAACGGAATTCATTGCACGAAAACTCAAGGGTGAAAAACTCCCGCAATTCACATCGTGCTGCCCGGGCTGGGTGAAGTTCGCCGAACAATACTATCCGCAATTATTACCTAATCTGTCTTCATGCAAATCGCCGCAGCAGATGTTTGGCAGCGTAGCTAAAGAAATCCTGCCCGGCATTCTTGGCGTAAAGCCTGAAAATCTGGTAGTGGTTTCTATCATGCCTTGTGTTGCGAAAAAATTCGAAGCACGCCGCGAAGAATTTATTCATGAAGGAATGCAGGATGTGGACTATGTTTTATCAACTGATGAGCTGGGCCGCATGATTCATGAAACCGGAATCAATTTCAGAACCATCAAGCCCGAATCGTTTGATCTGCCGCTTGGATTCAAGACCGGAGCCGGTGTCATCTTCGGAAATACCGGTGGTGTGAGCGAAGCTGTTCTACGATTTGCCTACGAAAAACTGACGGGCGAAACCCTGATTGATACTGACATTCGTCAGGTCCGTGGTGAAGATGGAATTCGCACAGTGGAAATGACTTTGGGCAAAACAAAACTTAAACTTGGTGTTGCGCATACTCTTGGAAAGGCGCGTCAGATCTGCGATGAAGTTGTTGCAGGCGATAGTGGCTACGATCTGATTGAAGTGATGGCATGTCCAGGAGGCTGCATTGCAGGCGGTGGACAACCGGTCAGCTTTGATCCCGATTTTCGTCAGAAAAGAATACAGGGATTGTACAATGCCGATAAACAGCTCGAGTTACATAAGTCGCAGGATAATCCGTACATAAAGGAATTGTACAAATCGTTCCTCGGCGAACCGGCCAGCGAAAAAGCGCATCATTTGCTGCATACGCACTACAAGAGCCGTAAGCGCATCAACGATCAGGTCATCAATATCCGCAATACCGAGCATCCGAAAATCGAAGTCTATGTTTGTGTTGGTACCAATTGCTATATGAAGGGTGCTCACAAACTGCTGAACCAGCTTGCTGATTACGTCAGCGAAAATAAACTCGAGGACATTGTGGGCTTCGAAGGCCACGAAGAAATGGTGGACGTGAAAGCGACTTTTTGTTTCGAACGTTGCCAGAACGGGCCTGTGATGCGGGTGAACGACAAAATACTCGAACATGCTACTTTTGAAAAAGCAAAGCAGTTGCTCGATCAGGAAATAAGGAGAATGGGTCTGCAATCACAAAATGAATGACCCGTATGTTAGAATCAGGACTCATACAGATGTACCCGACAGTAGCTTTTTGCTGCTGCCGGGACTTCTGCTTATATAACGTACCTTTGTAACACAAAAAAATTGCGCTATGAATATCAACCCGATGCAGACGGATAATATTTCGGTGGTATACACATCCAGGGCTTTATGCCGTGATTGTTACCGCTGTGTGCGTGTTTGTCCGGTGAATGCCATCCGCATGAAAGACGGTCAGGCTTATGTAGTTGCTGAACGATGCATTTCATGCGGGACTTGTATTACAGTGTGTCCGCAAAAAGCCAAGACATACCGTACCGAATATGGTCGTATACTGCAAATGATGGAAGATGGTGAACGTCTGGCCATCAGTCTTGCACCTTCGTTTGCGGCGTATTATCCCGAGTGGCGGCGTAAGCGTTTGCCTTCGGCTTTGCGTATGCTCGGGTTTTCCGTTGTTGGTGAGACGGCCACCGGAGCATGGCACACAGCACAGGCTACAGCTGATTTCATTGAGCAAAACCCTGATCAACCGGTGATCTGTACGGCATGTCCGGCAGCGGTAAATTACATAACCAGCAAAATGCCCGATCTGATGCCGTATCTGGCGCCTGTTGCATCGCCCATGGTGGCTCATGCACGTATGATCAAAAAAGCATATCCGGGTATCAAATATGTTTTTGCAGGTCCCTGCATCGCAAAAAAAGATGAAGCCAGATGGAAAACCACCGAAAATGATATTGATGCCGTAATTACATTTGAAGAACTTGACGAATTGTTCAGGCTCCGCAACATCAGTCTGGATGCGTGTGAAGAGAGTACATTCAATGATCCGGTAAATGGACTTGCACGTGTGTTTCCGTTGGAAAGTGGCTTGCTGAAAACCGGAAACATTGCGGATTCCATGTTTGGCCGTGTGGTAATGGCATTGAGTGGTGCCGATGAAATCAGGGAATTGCTGGATGATTTGCACCGTAACCCGACCAATTGCGTGATTGAGCCTTTGTTCTGTAAGAACGGTTGTGTCAACGGTCCTGCCATGCAGCACAACTGCAACAGCTTTGAAGCGCGTCGCATGGTACTTGAATATGCCTCGGATTATCCGGGCGAAGTGGCTGAGAAATCTGCGCTGTTCAAAAATACGGATGTAGTTTTTTCTCTGGCATCAGGTAATGAGCAGCAGGTTTTTACAGAAGATCAGATACGTGAAGTCCTGAGCAAAACAGGTAAGCTGATTCCTTCCGATGAATTGAATTGTACCGCATGTGGTTATAAGTCGTGCCGCGACCGCGCTGTGGCTGTGCTTGAAGGAATGGCGGAACCCGAAATGTGTATGCCCTATATGCGCCGTCTGGCTGAGCAGAAGGCAGATACCATCATAGACCGTGACCCGAACGGATTTGTTTTGCTGAATGAAAATCTTGAAATCATCCGTATGAACCAGGCGTTCAAAAACATGTTTTCATGTTCCGATTCGCTGGTTGGTCGTAAAATAAGTTACCTGATTGATCCCAAGCAGTTCGAAAACCTGATTGCAGGAAAAGAAGATGCCACGCGGGAATACAATCATTATCCGAATTACAATCTGATGTGTCATACCGTTGCATACCGGCTTCCGGAAGAAGAACAGATTGTGGGTTTGTTTGTCGATGTAACTGACAGCAAATCGAGCAAAGATAAGCTGAATGCTCTACGGAGCGAAACCGTAGAACGGGCTCAGGAACTCATCGATCATCAGATTGATATGGCCCAGGAATTGGCGCGCTTTCTCGGAGAAAATACCGCCCGCGGTGAAGTATTGATGAAAAACCTGATTGACTCAATCAATAAGTGATGTCTCATTCAAATTAATTGTCAAAGTCATGTACATTCACACCGATATATTTGCAGCGCAATCGCCCAAAAAGGCCGGCCAGCCTTGCGGTGACGCATGGGGCGTGTTTCGTAATGAAAATGCCACCACGCTGGTTCTGGCTGATGGACTGGGTTCGGGCATCAAAGCCAATATTGCAGCCAATCTGTGTGTGTCGCGTATTCTAGCTTTGGTGAGAATGGGTCTTTCTATTCGTGAGACTTTTAACCGGGTGTCCGCCACCATGGACAATGCCTGGGGAACTGTTGACCCCTTCTCTGTTTTCACCATAGTGCAGATTCTGAATAACGGACAAACCACAATATTGGGTTATGAAATGCCGCCGCCTTTAATTATCAGCCGTTCATATGCGCAGGTGCTCAACGACCGCGTGTACACCCGCGAAAAGGCAGTAGTGCACGAATCGAGCTGCATGATTGAAAAAGGTGAAGGTCTTATGCTGATGTCTGATGGAATCACGCAGGCAGGCATCGGAAAATTGTTTACCAATGGCTGGGAATCGGAGGGTGTGAGTAGTTTTTTGCAGGCGCACCTGACCGGAAAACGCATCAATGGAAACGATCTGGCTCAGCTGGTACACAATCAGGCACGAAGCTACTGGCCGCAGAACAAAGGAGATGATTGTTCTGTAGTAGTTGCCGTCAATCGCCGTGGTGTGGTGGTGAACCTGCTCAGCGGACCACCGTTGTATACCGCCGATGATGAAAATTTTGTACATGCTTTTTATAATGAGTCTGGCATTCATATTATCAGTGGCGGTTCCACTTCGAAAATGGCAGCCCGCATTATTGGTCAATCCATCGAAGTGGTTGATGACGGCGATGCCCTGACTCCACCTTCCTTTAAAATGAAGGGAACTGATTTGATCACCGAAGGAATGGTGACACTTAATCAGGTTTGCAATCTGCTCGACGAAGATCTGGCCTCACTTCCGACAGGATCGCCGGCATACGAAATGACGTATTTTCTGAAAATGGCCGACAAGGTCAATATCTGGATGGGATTGGCCGACAATGTTTCCGAAGACCGGATTGAATTCCGCCAACAGGGCCTGCTGAGCCGCAACAGCATTATAAAGCGCATTGGTGCAAAACTGCTGCAGCAGGGAAAATTAGTGGTGATGAATTCGCTGTAAGGCGTTTGTAAAACCTGCGATTCCATATCTACCGGCCAACTCAAAGCACTTTATTTTCCGCATTGCTTTCACATAGCTTTATTTGTTGTAATTCTGCGCGTTGGCGGGGTCCTGCAAAACGGGGTCAACGCATTAAAACAAACAAAAAGAACCACATGTACCGTAGTTACACAGAGTTCCGCAGAGGTATCACAGTGTTTCACAGAGTAACGAAAAAACAAAAGCCGATAGAAAATTACACAACGCAGTTGTGTAAATCAATTACAGCATATCGAATTCTGAAAG
>CAZJOL010000159.1:0-6533 GCA_964547605.1 uncultured Bacteroidaceae bacterium
CTCGAAGAGTCCGGAACTCTTCGAGGGTTAATTTTGGCCGGAACGATGGAATATCGTAACGCGTATCAATTTAGAGAAATTCCCAATATAAAGATGGATGTTGCAGGCAAATACAGAACCCGTATATTTGTACCACCTGATTCAAAATGAAAACCAACCTCCGCGACCGCTTTGTTTTATTTCTGTCTCTGACGGGAATTATCATCATTGCCGTGACCGGACTGCTCACTTATCGAATTGCGCGGGAATCGGTAACAGACCGGACATTTGCGCAGCTTAAAACAATCCGCAATGCCCGTAAATTTCAGCTTGAGCAGTACTTTCGCGACCGCAGTGCAGAGGTGTTGCAGTTAGGTCGTTCGCAGGAACTGAACAATGTTTTTTCAGAGCTGAACAATAAATCAGGTCAATTGCACGACGGTGATTCCATCGGAATTTCATCACCCGGAAGCTATGTGTTTTCAGCCGTGTTCGACCGTCCCGGACATCATGAGCTGATACTTGTTTCAGACAAATCAAGCGGCTTCATAATTTCACGTGACAGTCACAAACAAACAGCAGCCATATATTTTTCGCAAAAACAAAACGCCGGTTTTTTGAAGGCGGCAGAATCGTCCATTCGGGAAAAGGATGTCATTATTACAGATTATGATACCGCAACAGGACTTCCTTTGATTCATGTTTTTGCTCCGCTGCAGCTTGATTCAAATATCTCCGGCGCTGTTGGAATCAGCATTTCGGCCGATGCACTGAACAGTATTCTGCTGGAACAGAATGATCAGAACGGCCTTGGCTACAGCGGCGAAGTTTATGTGACCGGTAACGATTTTCTGATGCGGAGTCAGTCACGTTTTCAGGAGCAATCCGTCATGAAGACATTGGTGAAAACTAACCCCACTGCCGATGTTTTTACCAGCAACGAAGGACAGATGCTCAGCAATGATTATCGTGGAATTCCGGTTCTCAGCTCCTACAGCCGGCTGCAGATACCCGGGCTGGACTGGGCCATACTGGCTGAAATTGATAAACGCGAAGCTCTGCTTCCATTGGAAAATCTGCGAAACACATTGTTGGTTGTAAGTGTCGCCATCGTATTTGTTCTTGTTTTTGTCTCCTTCTGGCTTTCAAACTTTTTTACAAAACCCATTCTCCGGCTGCGCAACGCAGTTTCCGAAATCGGCAAAGGGCGCCTGGGCATTAAGGTTGAGCATCAGAGCAGTGATGAAATTGGCGAACTGGCCGACGCCTTCAACGAAATGTCGCAGAAACTCAGCGATCAGCACAATGAAATTCTGGCGCGCGAAAAACAACTCGACGAAGAACGAAAACAACGGATTGAATCATTTATTGAAGGCCAGGAGAAAGAACGGCAGCGGCTTTCGCGAGAACTTCACGATGGCATCGGACAGATTTTTGTGGCCGCACGATTTCAGCTGGAAAGCATGGGTCAATATGAAAACATTCAGAATCTGGCTCCATATGTGGCTTCGCAAAAACTGGTCAATCAGGGAATCTCCGAGTTGCGGAAAATATCAAAAGGTCTTGCGCCTTCTGAACTTTCGGAATTTGGCCTCAGCAGTGCCTTACGCAGCCTTTGCACTCAAATGGAGGAAAGCTCGGGAATACGGATTCAGCAGACCATTGCCGATGTTGACTTAAAGCTGAGCGAACTGGACGCCACACATTTGTACAGAATCATGCAGGAAGCCCTGACCAATGCAGCAAAACACAGCAATGCCAATGAGATAATTGTTGAATTCGTTTTTGAAAACAATGTCATTTCGATGCGGATACAGGACAATGGCTGTGGATTTGGCCCGGAAGAACCCATGCGTGGAAAAGGACTCGCCAATATACGGGAAAGGGCTGCATTGCTGGATGCAAAACTTAATATCAATTCACAGCAGAATTGCGGAACCAGAATAGAACTGATTTATCAAGTATAAAAAACATGACAGACAAAATAAAAATAATGCTGGTGGATGATCACGACATTGTACGTGATGGCGTGAATGCAATCATTGCAGGAACAACCGATATTGAAGTTGTTGCCGAAGCCGGTTCTGTTGCAGAAGCATTGAATATTCTGGAACAATGTGTGCCGGATGTTCTGATTCTCGACATTTCGCTTCCCGACAAGTCGGGCATTGATGCCATTCCTTTGGTTCACCAGATCAGGTCTTCGTTGCCGGTGCTGATTCTGTCCATGCACAATAACGAAGAATATATTATCCGTGCAATAAAGGCCGGTGCAAGAGGATATCTGCCGAAAAATATTCCGGCAGGGGAACTCACCGATGCCATACGCCGCATTTTCGCGGGTGAAGAATATTTTGGCGAAGCAACGTCGGTGGTTCTGCGCAAAGCGCTGATGCGCAAACTGGAAAAAGAAGAAAAAGCGGACCCGGCATCAGAACCATTGTCGCAGCGCGAAAACGAAGTCCTGCAGCTGTTTTGCGCAGGTCTTTCGAATCAGGAAATGGCCGAAAAACTTTTCATAAGCATCCGCACGGTCGAAACGCACAAAACACATATCATGCAGAAGCTCGGGCTTAAAACAACCGTGGAGCTTATAAAATATGCCATCCGTAATAAAATCATCGAAATCTGATTTTCCTGATTTCGCAATCAGGACACTTTGATATTAAACGACCTGCAGCGCAGGTCAAACAATAATAGCCCGGCGAAGCCGGGAAAGAGAAGGAAAAAAACCGACCTCGGAGAGGTCGAATAAATAAGATGTTTTTCTAATGCGGGGGCATTGGATCCGCCAGCTGGCGGATCCTGTTTTTGTGCTTTTTACATCCGGCTGCCGCCGGACGCTATTATTGTTTGACATCCTCCGGATGTCAGTATTCTTTTAGAAAAAACGCAATTTATAGTGCTGGTAAACCCGCATAAATGCTTGAATTATGCAAAATTCATTATATCTGCTTTGTATTAAATGGCTAAAATTCAAGTGTCGGAGTCAGGAGCCGTGGAGCTTATAAAATATGCCATCCGTAATAAAATCATCGAAATCTGATTTTAAAATATACGTGAATCACGTAGTGAAGATTCCGTAATACACGCATGTATTTCCGTTGATCCGGTATTCCGCAATTGATGCGGGTTTTATTGCTTTGTAGCGAATTAAAACAAAGCATATGAAGCAAAAAAACCGACTTGCCATTCTGTTGATTTTCGCCGCGTTGATGCCCCTGTCAATCTCAGCACAGGACAGTTCCAAAGTAAAGTTCAACAGCGGAGCCGATATCATGAGCCGCTATGTATGGCGCGGAACCGATTTCGGCGCATCGCCCAGTATTCAGCCGGCTATCTCGCTGACCGGATTCAACTTCACTTTCGGCGTTTGGGGTGCCTTTGCCACCAACAATTTTTCGCAGGCGCAGGAAACAGATCTGTTTCTTACCTACACATTGAAAGACAAAGTGGATTTTACCATCACCGATTATTTCTTTCCGAACGAAACACCCGGTGCTTTCAACAATTACTTTGAATATAATGATACCCTGACCGGACATATATTTGAAGGAACCATTAAATGGAAAGGCACCGAAGATCTTCCTTTATCACTGCTCGTTGCCGCCAATGTGTATGGCGCCGACACACGTCATGCCGATGGCAAAATGTTTTACTCAACATACGTTGAATTGTGCTACAGCGGCACATGCAAATCGGCCGATTATGATCTGTTTGCCGGATTCACTCCAAACAAGCCAACCGACAATGATAAGCTGTCCGGCATCACGCGCGGGTTTTACGGCAACACAATGGGATTTGTCAACCTTGGAATCAAGGTGAAAAAAGAGGTCAAAATCACCAATGATTTCACATTGCCTCTTTCCACCTCATTTGTGGTAAACCCCATGGCAGAAAATGTATTTCTTGTTTTCGGATTCACACTTTAAAAAATAGGAGAATAAAAAAATGATTGACACAGGTTCAACCGGCTTTATGTTGCTTGCAACAAGCCTTGTAATGCTTATGACTCCGGGTCTGGCATTTTTCTACGGAGGATTGGCCACCAAAAGAAACATTCTGGGTATTATGATCCAGAGTTTTGTTTCGCTTGGCTGGACAACGGTTTTATGGGTTGCATTCGGATATTCGCTTTGTTTCAGCGGTGGCGCAGGCGGCATTTTCGGAAACTTCGACAAAGCTTTTCTGGCCGGAGTCGGCATGGATTCGATGTACACAAACGGGAAAATTCCTGAATTCGTTTTCATTGCCTATCAGATGATGTTTGCCATTATCACACCGGCACTCATTACCGGAGCCTTTGCAAACCGTGTCACTTTCAAATCATACATGATCTTTTTAACCGTGTGGCAGATATTGGTATATTACCCGTTTGTACATATGATCTGGGGGGGAGGCATGCTGGCTGAATGGGGTGTGCTTGATTTTGCAGGCGGTATTGTGGTGCACGCCACAGCAGGTTTTGCTGCGCTGGCCTCTGTATTCTATGTTGGTGCCCGCGTTGACAAAAACAGCACTCCCAACAGTATTCCGCTGGTGGCCATCGGTAGCGGACTTCTCTGGTTCGGCTGGTACGGCTTCAATGCCGGCAGTGAAGTAGCTGTTGATAACGTTACATCTCTGGCATTTTTGAATACCGATATTGCGGCCTCATTTGCAACTGTTGCCTGGGTTATCATTGAATGGATTCATGTGGGAAAACCAAAATTTATCGGGCTTCTCACCGGCTCCATTGCAGGTCTCGCGACCATTACTCCCTGTGCCGGTTTTGTGCCGCTCTGGGCTTCGCCCATTATTGGAGTCGCAGCCGGAGCCGTATGTTATCTTGCTGTTCAGCTGAAAAACAAAATGAAATGGGACGATGCGCTTGATGTGTGGGGTGTACACGGAATCGGCGGTGTAATAGGCACCATACTGCTGGGTGTATTCGCTTCATCGGCGGTGAATGCGGCCGGCGCCGACGGACTCCTTTTCGGTGGCGGAAGTTTCTTTGTAAAAGAACTGGTGGCTGTTGCTGCCGCTGCGGCATACGCTTTCATTTTCACCTACATCATGCTTATTGTTATCAATATGATTGTGAAAGTCAGGGTCAGCGAAGACGATGAACGAAAAGGCCTTGATGTTTCAATACATGGCGAAACAGCTTACGACGAAGGCGCTCTATAAAAATCAAACATTATTCATTGTTTGGCAGGCGGATAATCTCCGCCTGTTTTTTTTGAATTTCATTATCTTGATCTTTGTTCGAAATCAATTAATTGAAAAAATTGTTTATATTTGTTTCATACATGCAATCAATAAACCCTAAAATATAACGCTATGAAAAAGTTTCTGATATTTTCAATCCTGTTGTTATCCGTAAACTTCATCTTTGCGCAGGGCGCATGGAAACTGGTTGGATACAAGCTTATCGATGGTACATCGTCGAGCGAAAAACCACTGGCGGGAACCGCTGATTACATGGTAGACGCCATAAAATTCACTGGCGGCAAAGGAAGCATTGTGATTACATCCAAACGCAATGACAAAAGCACCGGCAAGCTGATTGCCGAAGTCACATACAAAGTCACGTGGACCGATCCGCAAAGCATCATTTATCCAGGCGACATCATTCGCATGGATTATTCGCGGCAGACCATAACCTCTACCAGCTGGAAACCTGAACAGCAATCGGCCAAATTTGAACAGGGCTTATATGGAATATATCTGGCCAATACCGCCGGGGAAATTTATTTCAATAAAGATTTCAGCTCACAGATTTCGAGTCAGAAAGCCATTGAAAAAGGATATAAAGACAAAGAAATTAAAAAACTGGTCGTTAATATGGGCAGCGGTTTCAAAGCCGAGTATTCATACGAATGGAATCCGACAATGACAAAAGCAAATATTGTCGAAACACCCACCAATACTACATTCTCAGGCAATCAGCCCGGCTGGTATTTTGTGAAATACGAGTTTATTGACGGAACCAACACCAGCGAAAAACCGTTGGCCGGAACCAGTGATTACATGATTGATGTTGTAAAATTTTCAGGAGGCAAAGGGAATATTGAAATCGTCAAAAAACGCAACGATAAAAGCAGTGGCAAATTGCTGGCGGGAGTCACCTACAATGTAAACTGGACCGATCCGCAAACATACATTGCCGCCGGTGAAAAAATAAAACTGAATTATACGCTGAAAACAATTTCGACTACTGCCAGCTGGAAACCGGACCAGCAGATGGCCAAATTCAGCCAGGGCATTTATGGCATTAATCTGGCCAACAGCGCCGGAGAAATCTACTTCAACAAAGATTTCAGCTCAGAAATTGTGAGTCAGAAACCACTTGAAAAAGGCGCAAAAGATAAAGAACAGAAAACACTGACAATATTTCTGGGAGGCAGTTTTCAAGCGGTGTATTATTACGAATGGCGAAACTGAAGAAGTTTTCGAAGAGTTAAGGCGACATCGTGCTTTTGTTTTTGCTGACAAATTGTTCTGCGTAAATAAAAAATTCGAACAAAGTGTCATACATTGATGCGTTTTAAATATATTTGCCAAAAATTAAA
>CAZJOL010000160.1:0-6511 GCA_964547605.1 uncultured Bacteroidaceae bacterium
ATAGCATCGCGCAGAGAGCGCTAAGGCGCAGAGAGAATTTACTATAGCATCGCGCAGAGAGCGCTAAGGCGCAGAGAGAATTTACTATAGCATCACGCAGAGAACACTAGGACGCAGAGGAAATTTCTGTTTCACGCAGAGAACGCTAAGACGCAGAGAAAACGATTCTGGTTCGCGGAGAGAGCGCGGAGAAGCCCATTAAAAAAAACGAACATTAGGCAATGCTTCAGCGTCAATTTGCACCTACTCTTCCAGATTATTCACAATACGGGAAATTCCATCCTTCAAAAGAACCTCATTGAAATTAATCAACAGACCAAGACGTTTATCCATTATTCTTAAGTAAGTCAGCAAGATTTTTTTCATAACCTTGTCAACTTCCCTAACGCTTTTCAGCTCAACAATAACTTTATTTTCAACAACAATATCTGCACGAAAAGCGACATCCATTGTCAATCCATCGTAAATCAGTTTAACTGGTTGCTGCCTTACGAAACTGAGACCTGCCTTTTTTAATTCGTGACATAAACACTCTTCATATACAGACTCAAGTAGACCTGGTCCCAGAATAGAGTGAACCTTGATGGCGAGGTTAATAATTAACTCAGAAATTTCATTTTCTTTCATACTGATATTTTTACAAATATCATCAATTATTTCAATTGTTATTGAAAATCACTGTGTGAAATAAACTATAGGAAATTTCAAAAAATGAAAGCGCATATCTCAACTCAAGAAATATAAAAATTCTCTCCGTCTCTGCAACCTCTGCAAGTGAAATCCCTCTGCGTCTCTGCGATCTTTGCTAGAAATATTTCTCTGCGTTTCTGCGTTCTCTGCGAGAGAATTCCTCTGCGTATCAGTGAGGGGTATTGAAATAGTCATCAACCTTGCTGCCCCAGCCGAAATCGGGCTTTTGCTCATCGAGACTGTTGGTGGTAAAATTTCGCTTCAGTAATTTTGATTTCCAGTTTGAATCGTAAATTTCGCCGATGGCATCGCTATGAATGAGCTCGTAATCGTTGGTTACAAGGTCTGCATTGCAAAAAATAAATTTACGATTCGACTGATTCATGACCTTGTAATAATGCCATATTTCATAGGGATATGCAGCTGGTTCATGAGGTACGGATGTGATGGTATTTGGCTCCCCATACATCAGATAAACACGTCCGCGATCGGTTTCATATCCTTTACGGATGCGGGTTCCGTAATTTGCATTCACTTTGATTACCTGCTTGTAATAAGCAATCCAGGCAGTCTCTGGCAACATCTCATCGCGCTGCATCCAGAAGTTCAGGAAGAAACGCTGCAACGCAGCAAGATCAGCAGTTTTAATATTGTTGTCAACAAACACTTTTTCCATTTCCGTCGAAATAGGTCTCAAACAACGAATGTATTCCTTCAATGTGTCAATCAGTGTTATATTGCTTACAAACGATGCCGCCACATAACTGTCATCAACCATTACCACATCCTGCTCGCGGTCATTCCATCTTTCGAAATAAACACGGTTTGATGCCATCAGATTATTGTCCCTGTCCTTGATTTCAAGAATAAGAAAGTAGGTTCCGGTCGGCAATGTTGTGATATCAAATTCGTGAATGATCGCTTCAGTATTTTTTGAGTCCAGTCTTTTCTGAAACAGAAGTCCCGGAATCTTGCGACTGGTCTGCATTTCCTCAATATAAGTACGGAAAAGATATTTGCTGCTGTCACCCAGAATCGTAAGCATATTGTACATTTCGGCATAGAAAAGAATCTTTGTTACCGAAGTCGGATAAATATTCAGAGGCAATGGCATCAGGTCGAAACCGGCTTTGGAACTGGCCCCGGGCGTAACTGTCTTTTCAGCTGACTGCAACAACTCGATTCCTGAAATCTGAATCTCCTTATTTTTATAATCAATGGTAACCGGCTCTGCTATTACAATTGCAGGTTCAGTTCCGTAAGCATCCTTTATTGAAATTTCCATCGAGTAATCGCCGTTCGGCACACTAATGCGCTGTTCATCGTGAAACAGCATGTTGAATCCTGTCGTGTCCTTCATTTCAGGGCTGTACAGGTTGTACTTGCGAAAAGCTTTTATGGAATCATTCTGCTTAAAAAGAATAAGGACTTCGAGTTTTGCCTGCAGAAGTCCTTTTTCATTTTTCTGATAATTGACAGAGTTGCCGTTGTAAGCCAGATATGTTTCAACATAGGGTCCATCCTGCGGGCTGTAGAACGTGCAATAGGATATATAAACATTCAGTTTCTTTGGTGCAGCAAAAATATTTATTGTGCAGAAACCGATGACCAGAAGCAATAGAAGCTTTTTCATGTGGGTGATTTTTTGCAGTACAAATATAATCAAAATTGAGCAAAATGCCAAGTGAGTCAGTCATGTTGCACTACAGATAAGTTTACGGTGCAATATTTTACGACCGGGAAATCAGGCAATTAGCAAAAAGGGGGCAAATCGGGAGTTGCAAATGAAAAATTATTTGTACTTTTGTCGCGGAGAGCTGGCAGAGTGGTCGATCGCGGCGGTCTTGAAAACCGTTGACCCGCAAGGGTCCGGGGGTTCGAATCCCTCGCTCTCCGCCACCCATTCATAAACAGCCATGCGCAAGCGTGGCTGTTTTCGTTTATGCCTGAGTCGTGAAAGCTTGCTTTCATAAGGCTCAGGCATAAACGAATAAACAATATCCGGCCTGCCGGATATTGTTTATGAATGGGCGTAGCCTCCCCCATTACGGGATCATGACAAGCGAAGCGAAGTCATAATCCCAATGGAGAAAAGGCCTGCCGGATAATGTTTATGAATGGGCGTAGCCCTCCCAATACGGGATCATGACAAGCGAAGCGAAGTCATAATCCCAATGATTAATTGCTATAAAATTCAAGAAAAGTACTGGAAATGATATTGTGAAACGATGTAAAATGAAAGCACCCTGACTGAAGGCCAAGGTGTCTTTTTGAATTTGCTAACGTGCCACAGCTATGCCGAGTAGCCGTTTTGGGGGCTTGGGCATTGTTGCTGTTATACACAGGCTATATTTTTATCATTTTAAACGTTTTACTATCTGTTCTTAATATGTAAATTCCTGATTTCAAATTTGAAACATTTATTGAACTTGCTGGTTCAATAATTTGATCAAAAATTAGAGTGCCGTCAATTGTATATAGTTGAACGCGACCAGTATAATTTAACTTTATAATATCATACACTGGATTATTAATTAAATTCAATTCGCTTGAGTTCTTTGATTCGTTATTTCCAGTTTCAAAATCTAATCTTACAGTTATATATCGTTCTGTTGAATCACTAATTGTGAAAAGATATTGATAATTTGGTTCACATAATGCAGCATTGTCATATAAACATTGATATTGATGCTTTAAAATCACTGTCCAAGAATTATAAAAACTATGATCAAACATGTCGCTAAAATCAGAGTATATTTCAATTGGATAATGCATCGCATTTATTTTGAAAACAAAGAAAATACTTGAATCAAGAAAAGTTTCACTTTTTCTGAAATCAATTTTTAAATCCATGTTGGAGTTAAAAATAATTACATTATTCCAATAGCTTATGGGACAATCCAATGTGTCTGTGACTCTATGAATTGATCTAATATCAAGGGAGTCCCATGCTGAGTTAATAATATTGTATTCGCCAAGGAGCGTGTCAACTCCAATTGTTGCTGAAGAATCATTACCGAATAACACAGAATCAATTTTTCCAATGTTGTCTATAATGTAAAGCTTATTAGTAAATTCCAATGTGTATTGACCTTCAACAAGAAATGAAATAAATGCCAAAATGATAAATAAAGTTGTTCTCATAGTTATGATTTTTAGTTTGAGTATAACGTTCTGCAGCCGCCACACAAATATAGGAATTGCTTTGAATTTGTTATACAAATGCTGTAGAAATAAAAACCTACTAGGATTGAAAAAAACCACACCAGCTTTCTCCGGCCTGCCGGATATTGTTTATAAATAAGGAAACCTCACGCCAACAAATATTCCATCAACTCCAGCAATCCATACACAAGCCGCTGATAGGTGTAGCGCGTGGGGTTCAGCACGATTGCGCCGGGAGCAACCGGATCGGCGTGATTACCGTAGCGGCTGCAGATGCGGTAGATCTGCACTGCCGAATCGTACATCTCGATTGGAATGACATGCTGCTTCATGTCGTCGAGCATGCGGCGTGTACGGCTTCCTTCTCCATGCATATACGCTTCAACCGGGCGGTGCAGTTTTTCCTGACAGACTTCGTCGATCAGCGATTCAAGCAACAGCCGCAATACACCCAGATTTTTAATGATGGTGGCTTTATCGGCCGATTCCAGCGCAAGCAATGCATCAATGAGCAACTCCGTCGTTTCATCATCGAAGCGGTTGCTGAATTTTGTGAGCACCTCGCCGAATTCCTCTCTGACAGTGGTTTCGGGCAATGCCCTGATAAGATCACGCAGATGGGCAAACAGGACTTCATGCTCAGTGCCTTTTCTGAAAACGCGAGCGATACCTTCGTATTCTTCAGCAAATTCCTCCGGAGTGTCCGTGTTGATGCAAAAAGGAATTGAACGGTTGTATTCATCTTCAAGTTCGCGAATCTGTTGCAGGGCGTGAGTGACAAAGCTCAGTGTTGCAGGCTGATTACCCGATGCTGTGAGTGGGCAGCGGCCGGCAAGAATGACAGCTGCAATGCGGCGTCCGGAGCGGAGCCGGGCAATACCGCTTTCGAGATTGATTTCTGCAACAATCTCAAATCCGGCTTTCAGAGCGTCGGCGCTGAGTTTTTCAGCATATGCTTTATCATCATCAATCAACAGGATTCGGGTACTCATGAGATAAAAGTTTAATCATCAAAAATAGAAAAAATTTGTTTCAATCGGAAAATCAAAATTCCTGATTACTTTTGTGTCGTGAGCAAATCATTATTGAATGAAAGGAATTGAGCTGATAATTATTTTCAAGGAAGACAAGGCCTATCTGTGCGATGAATGCCCATTGTCATTTGAACAGCTCGGTTTTCCACCGGTGGCAAAATCATTTAATGCGCCAGCTCACTGGAAAGTGAAAGTGCTCAATTACCGTGAATCGGAAAACAGGATTTTTGTATCCGTAATATCCTACAAGACAGGTCTGACCGACTTTCCGCCACAACAGTTGCATTTGAAAGAACAACTTTCAGCGATTTCTCAGATTACGTTTAAAAGTATCGACACTGAAGGATTGCTTGCAACCATGCGGGGCAACGAACCAGCAAAAGTATTCATCAATGAGCCAATCACAGAGTTGTATTCTGAAGAGATGCAACAGGAAATCCTGCTGGACATTCAGGCACCGGAGCAAAAAAGAATACTTGTTCTTGATGAAACTTTTTCAGTGCCGATCAACGAATTGCGTTTTCGTTTCGGTGGTGTTGCATTTGATCATTCTTTCAAAAATTATCACAATGTAATTGAGCTCACTATTGAAAACTACGAGCTTCGTGAAGAATTCGATGCTGTAAAAAATTATTTTTCGAATGCGCTGAAAACAAAAAACATTCATGTGGTTGCCCATGTCGAAATTGAGAAGGGCGCCATCACCTGCATGAATGTGCGTTCCGCAGAAATAGACCGGATAGATAAAAAAATGATTGACAACGTGCGGTTCGAATTTGTGCGCGATTCGACAAAGAAAAAACTCAAGGCCGAAATCGACAAGACTTTGTTCACCATGGATGAGTATTTCGAATCGCTCACTGAGAGCCGGCTTCAATCGAATGCGTTTTATGAAAACGAGAACGAATTATTTGAAGATCTGATTTCGATTACACAGACAAAACATTATAAACACCTGCGCTTTCTTTCGTCGCAGCATGCATTTAATATCATGAAGCTGCGTTTTGTGCTGAAGCCGTTTTCGTTTCTGTTCCTGCTCGAAGGCGAACGGCATTATCACATCGTTTGGGAAACCATCGACACCAAGGAAGCCACCTATATGTGGCATACCGACAAGGATTTGAATATGCTGAAAATGACTCTGCGCAAAATTGAGGACATTATCAATGTTATAAAAGTGCAGGGTAAAATTGCCTACCTAAACTCCAACGAAGATAGCTTTCAGCGCATCCGGCACGATTACTCAGAACTGATTGATGGCTTTGTGAAATGGAAAGGCGAGCTTGAAAATTATCTCACCTGAATATTCCAAACGTTACCTTTATAAACTTTCAACTTTAAAAACTTTCCACTAATTTTCGACCCCACGCTGCAGCGCGCTCAATCTCGCCTTCAGCGAGCGGACCTTGTTTTCCGGTGACATGAAAAAACATCGGATCCGAAATAATTTCGGCACCGGCTGCAGCCAGACGCTTTGAAATTTTCTTTGCAGCATCGCCATGAATCCATACATGTGCACGGGTGTCGAACGATGCAGCTTTCACGCCTTTCAACGCTCCGGCAGGAATTGATTTCAATGCGGCCTGCATTTTTTCGGTCGGCATAAAACCATTGATGGGACT
>CAZJOL010000161.1:0-6480 GCA_964547605.1 uncultured Bacteroidaceae bacterium
CATCAACGAAAACAAAACCGGCCGGAACGATGGAATATCGTAACGATTTTCTATTTTGAGACAGTCGCTTGGCAAAATTTCTTACCTTCGCAAGGCAATGAAAATCACCATCGACAGCAGATCGGGATTCTGCGCAGGAGTAACCTCGGCCATACATGCGGCGGAGAAAGAACTCAAACTGAGCAAGAAGCTGTATTGTCTGGGCGATCTGGTGCACAACAATGCCGAAATGGAGCGCCTGCGCAAGCTTGGGCTGGTAGTGCTGACCTACGATCAGTTCAAAAACCTGAAAAACGAGCGGGTACTCATCAGAGCGCATGGAGAGCCGCCTTCGACATACGAAACTGCCCGAAAAAACAACCTGACACTGCTTGATTATTCCTGCCCCGTCGTTCTGAAACTGCAGAAAAGAATCACAAAAGGGCATGAACAAATGGTATCGGAAAACGGACAGGTTGTGATTTACGGCAAGCCCGGCCATGCCGAAGTGATCGGACTTAACGGACAGATTGATGATCAGGCCATTATCATCAGCTCATGCAACGAATTATCCGGGATAGATTTCAGCAGACCTGTTGTATTGTTCTCGCAGACAACCAAGGATGAGACAGGCTTTTACGAAGTGGCGGAGAAAATCAGGGAAGGCATGTTGCAGGCCGGTGCCGATCCCGGAAAAAACCTGACCATCAACAATACCATATGCCGGCTCGTTTCGAAGCGCGTTCCGCAACTCCGGAAGTTTGCGGCCGAACATGATGTAATTGTTTTCGTCAGTGGGGTGAAAAGCTCCAACGGGCAGTTTCTGTTCAGCATCTGCCGCGAAGTGAACGATCGCTGTTATATGATTCCGGATGAATCTCAACTGAAAAAAGAGTGGTTTCAGTCTGAAGATAATGTCGGTATTTGCGGCGCTACATCCACCCCAATGTGGCTGATGGAAAAAATAGCAAATTCCATCCGTAAGTTTAACACCATTTAGCCACGTTATTTTGTTTTTTTGCGTCACCACGAGTGACAACATATCAGGCCTGTATGCAATATAAGGCCTCTGATAAGACAATTCGCCATTTTTATCAGATTTCAAGCGCATTTCAGAATTAATTACTATCTTTGCGCGGCAAATTGAATTTACGCAGTATTATTACTGAAAACTCTCTTTGCTGTTCCCGGCAGAACATTTAAAGCCGCAATATGTACAACTAATGAACACTTCCCCTTCTCACACTCCAGACATAAAAGCACATTCTTTCCACATCCCTGTCATGGGAATTGGATATACCATTGATTCGGCAACCCGTGTGGCGCCTTATGGCATTGACACTGTCGCTTCGATGCTCGATGACGAACTGATGGAAAGATTGCGCAAAAAACTTTGCTCTGTCCATGAACAGCCTTATGAAGAAATCGGACGGAATGACGATGATTGCAGAGCGCGAAGAACAACAGCGTATCTGAATTTGCTGAAATTTATTGTTGAAAAACGTTTTGACCAATTGATCAACAGCCCTGTTTCGGTTGAAAAATATTTTAGTCTTCTTCCTCCTGATTCAGAACTGGACAAACGTTACAAAGCTTTCAGGCAGACCAATCCCACGCAGGAAGCTACCCGTGAGTGGCTGAAAAACAATCTTACACTTGGCAGCATTGATGTGAACATCATGACCAAGCTCGACAAGATCAACTACAAAAACGGAGAGCGGCTCCCTTCGGAATTCAACGATGCACATTCAGCACTGCGTGGTTTTGCAAACAGTGACCTCGAATCCTCTATCGTGTTTTCAGCAGGCATGAATCCTTCTCTTTACGGATATATTCAGCATTTCAATGACTTTTTCCAAGATGAAAAAGGCCACATTCGTAAAAAAGTAACCATCAAAGTCAGTGATTACCGCTCAGCCATTATTCAGGGAAAATTTCTGGCGAAAAAAGGAATCTGGATTTCGGAATATCGCATGGAATCAGGACTAAACTGTGGTGGTCATGCTTTTGCTACCGACGGATTCCTGATGGGACCTATCCTTGAGGAATTCAAAAAAAATCGAGCAAATTTGTATGATGAGACTTTTTCGATTCTGCAGTCTGCCCTTAGAGAAAAAGGGAAACCGGTTCCTGAAAGTCTTCCGATGCGCATTACCGCACAGGGTGGTGTCGGCACAGCAGAAGAACACGATTTTCTGATCGAATATTATCAGCTCGATTCTATTGGCTGGGGAACCCCGTTTCTGCTTGTTCCCGAAGTCACCAATGTTGATGAATTCACTTTGCAGAAAATGATGGATGCAAAGGAAAAAGATCTTTATCTGAGCAATATATCTCCATTAGGTGTTCAATTCAACAACCTGAGGGGAAACAGCAAGGAAATTGAGCAGGAAGAACGCATAAAGGCTGGAAAACCCGGAAGTCCCTGCAATAAGAAAAATCTGGCAGTCAATGTTGACCGAACCGGAAACAATATCTGCGCCGGATCAAATGTATTTCAGGCAGCTAAAATTAAAGAGCTTGACTCCAAAAACCTGTCACCTGAAAAATATGCTGAAGAGTATCGGAAAATTACTGAAAAAACTTGTATTTGCGTTGGGTTAGGCACTTCAGCTTTGCTGGTGAATAATCTCGATACATCTGTTGAAGGGAATGGCGTTTCAGTTTGTCCCGGACCAAATCTGGCCTATTTCTCAAAAAAAATGACCCTTCAGGAAATGACCGATCATATTTATGGCCGGGGCAATGTTATTTCCAGAAACGATAGGCCTCATATGTTCATCAACGAGTTGCGCATGTATCTTGATGCACTCAGTCAGAAATTTGAGTCTTACAATAATCCGGAAAATAAGATACAGCCAAAATCAATTCAATCATTCTCGCAGAATATGATTGATGGGATTGAGTATTACACCGGACTTCTTAAAAACATGAAAGGCCGTTTCAATGAACTGAAAACACAGTTCGAAATTGAGCTTGAGAATGCAAAGCAATCTGTACTTGCCATTCTGAAAGAACTGGAAAAACTTAGAATGGTGCTTGTTGTAATTTAATTTTCCTGCATTCTGCTCTTGCCTTATTCGCAAATATTTCTTATGTTTGTAAATGCGGTATCTGAGAATTCAAAAAACTTCCTTCCTGTTTCTCCTGGGCGTGGTGCTGATTGCAGCCTGCAATAGAAGACCAGATATTGATTTTTCGAAAATCATTCTCAACAGATGGTATGCCGGAGAAATGAAAGGCCAGAAATGGTTTTTCAATTTTTCAAATGCATCTGAAAAATCGGCAGATGGAATTGCTTTTATTGATGAAGACAAGCTGATGGTGTCACCCGCACAGGTAAGCATTGGTAAGGATTTTCTGAATATTCAACTCGAAAGCAACGCTGAAACCATCAACGGAAAATGGAATATTTCAGGCAATGACCTGGTGTTTATCCGGAAGAATAATGGAAAAGAAAAATCTGTTTTCAAGCTGCAACCCGACTATTCCCTGCCTTCATTACAGAAACGCTATCTGGAAAACATTACGGATGCAGCTTCGCGCACAGAAGTGAAATACGGCTCTGCACGCGGGTTCTACACATCCAAAAAGGTAGCAGACATGAATGCGGAGTCCTATCCTCAGATCATTTCCGAAGTACTGAATGAATTGGGCAATAATCTGTTCACCGACGACCTGTCGCTGAGAATGGATATATACCAGCCCAAAGGCGACTCTGTCTCGTCAAGGCCTCTGCTGATGCTGATTCACGGAGGCGCATTCATTGTCGGCGACAAGCGGGAAAAATTTCAGCAAAAACTTGCCATTCATTATGCAAAGCTTGGATACGTGGTTGCCAGCATAAACTACCGACTTGGCTATCTTTTCATTCCCGGAGCCTATTCAAATCTGGAACGTTGCATATACCGGTCAGTGCAGGATACGCGCGCTGCTCTGCGCTGGCTCATCAAAAACAAAAAGAAATATCGAATCGATACAGATCAGATATTTATTGCCGGCAATAGCGCCGGTGGTTTCATTGCCATGAAAACCGCATTCATGGCCGAATCAGAAACTTTTCAAAGTGTAAGAGGAAATCTTCTGATGCTGCAGGAAGATCTTGGCTGTCTCGATTGTTCAGGAAACGATTACAAAGAAAAATTCCGATTAAAAGGCGTTATTAATATGTGGGGAGCACTCACCGATATTGAAATGATGGACGAATTTGAAAAAGTGCCGTTGCTGCTTATTCACGGAGATTCCGACGACATTGTTCCATATAGCTATGACTACCCATTTAAAAATGTTGGTGAGGAATACTCTGCATTTTTCTCAAGCAAAATCTATGGATCAAAACCCATATTTGAAAAAGCATCGGCCATGGGATTTCCGGCCATGCTGCTGACCATTCCCGGAGGCGGCCATGAGCCTCAGTTTGACGAACACAATGCATACACATCTGACATGGAACTGATACAGACTACCATTGATAGTTTTCTGTATGCTCAGCTTGCCCTGGATACAATCCGTATAGTAAAGCGAGCTCAAAATGAATTCAGCATTGCTCCTGATGCAGGTTTTGAAAAAGTGTTCTGGAGTATCAGCGGTGGGTGCATCGTTGCTCTTCCTGCGAGAAATAAAGTCCGTATTGTGCGTTTCAGCGATTCGGATAAATGCGTGCTCAGAGCAGTTGTAGTGAGCAAAAACGGAATCATGCAAGGGACGGAAATCAGTATTGATTAGTTTTTCTCCGGAAGCCGGTAGCCGATCTTTTTTCTTTCTGGTTCAGGCTGTGTCAGCATCTCTTTCAATGCCGAAAAAATCAGCTGAATGTCATCGTTGTTTTGTGTTACCTGTTTTTCGAGCAGTTCAAGTTTCAGCAGGATGTCTTTATTCGCCATTATCATTTCTCGCATTCGCGTGAAAACGCGGATAATTCTGATATTCACATCAATTGACCTCTTGCTGTTTAGAATACAAGCCAACATGGTGACACCCTGCTCTGTAAAACAGCACGGAGCATATCTTAGACCCATGTTGTCAGAATTGGAGGTCGCAAATTGCGACCTCCAATTTTTGAATTCGCGTTTATTCATTTCAAACATAAAGTCCTTCGGAAACCGGTCGATATTACGCTTTACAGCTTCTTTCAAACGTTTGGTTTCCACATCGTACATTTCGGCCAGGTCTCGGTCGAGCATTACCTTTTTTCCACGGATCAGATAAATTCTATTCAGGATAACCTCATCCGGAAAGACTGTCAGAGTTTCTTTTGTCATGGTTTTTATTTGCAAAATAAACACATGAAGCAGGCATTAGCCGGTTGATAAATATTTACTGTCGGATATAAGTACTTATAAGCATTTGTTGTCGGATTGGCCCTCGGGAAAAATACGAAATTGGAGGTCGCAAATTGCGACCTCCAATTTTCAACAAGGCTTGTATCACGTTGTTTTTCTGACTCTTACACTTAATAATTAAAACCATTAATATTCCGCAAAAGATTGTATTTTTGTTTATTCATGAAGAAAAATATTCTCATATTATTTCTGTTGATTTGTACATCATTCATAGCCGGTGCACAGAATACGGTCATTTCTGCGGACTCTCTCAATATTCTTTCATCCGATTTGCGTCAAACCGATAGTGAGAAAAGTCTGCAACTTGCCAGAGCCGCATGGATTATTTCCTCACAGCAAAACGATACGGAAGCAATGGCTGCCAGTCTTCTCAATATTGGAATGGCGCAATATAAATTAAGTCGTTTCGACAGCGCCATCGTGTCGTGTAATAAAAGCTACCACCTTTATAAATCCATTGGTCATTCAATCGGAATGACAGCGGCTGCGAACAATCTGGGCATGGTGTATTACCAGATGAGTGATTTCGCAAATGCAGAAAAATATTATTCCATCAGCCTCGATATTGATTACTCTCTGAACGATACCGCAGGAATGGCTTACGGGCTTAATAATCTTGGACAACTATTTCAATACCGGGGTGATTATCAGAAGGCGCTTCAATACTACATGCTCTCGGCTGAAATTGAACGCCAGTCATGCAATCCGTATGGCGAAGCGCACTCGTGGCTGAACATCGGCAGCGCGTACTCCGAATCCGGCAATCTGTCAAAAGGAAATGAATATTATCGGAAAGCACTTGAATATTTTTCTTCGGTCAGCGACAGCCGCAATCTGGCTTTGGTACTGATAAATCTGGGTGACAATTTCCGCCTGAACCATGACTTTGCACAGGCACGCAATATGATTTCGAAAGCCATTGAAATCAGCACCCGAAATAAAAATGACATTGAACTAATAAACGCACAAATATTTTACTCCAAACTTCTGAGCGATGAGAATAAGCCGGATAGCGCGGAGTTATATCTTTTTGAAGCGCTAAACCGATGTGTGGAAACCGATAATAATTTATTGGCCTGCGACGCACTCATGGAGCAAGGTCTTTTGCTTTCAAGAAATAATAAATATGAAGAAGCGAATCAGTACTTGCTGAATGCAT
>CAZJOL010000162.1:0-6470 GCA_964547605.1 uncultured Bacteroidaceae bacterium
TCATAACTGACAACAGACATCTCCTGCTTCGAAAACAAATTTTCTCTCAACTCATCATATTCATCGGCCGAAATATTAAACCAGTAAAAAGTGTCTTTCACTCCGAGGCATTTCAGATCGACCAGAAAGTTTCCGATAGTGAAATGGCCGTTTACATGTTTACGCACAATAAAAACCGTTGCCAATTGATTTTGTTTCCATTCATCATTCACCAGACATTCATGAATGGGGAGTGTCCGTGCGCGTTGCCGGATATACTTATCTGGAGACAGGAACTGAGTCATCTGCGTAGTATTGAAATTCAACGATGCAAAAATAGTGAGTAATTACCTGATTTCAAAGCATCATTTCTTCTCAAAAAAATAATTCAGGAAAACTTCGTGACCGGAGCTATTTGCCAAAAACAGATCCGATTCCGTTTTATCGAACGCATATCCAAACTGAAAACGGCCTACACGCGCACCTGCATGATAAATCAGTGTGACAATATTAAAATCTGATGCGCGATAATATGCACCTGCAAAAATATTGTTCCATACAAAGTCAAACCCGATGGTGACCTTCATATCCGAATCCTCATTGGTCAGATATAATAAAGGCGAAACCCCGATTCCCTTGTGATTCTCGCCTTTCATCATCCATAAATCATATCCGATGAAAAAAGAATAAGTTCTGTTCATCCTGTATGTTGAATTTATTCCGATATCCGGCGTCAGCAAATGAAAACAGGTGGCCCCGAACGAAAGTTTTTTATAATCAAATGCCAAAGACAAGCCCTCATCAAAATAACTGTTGGTGTAACTGGGAGTAGCGATAATATGACTGGAATCATCCGGAACGTAATTTCCCTGATGCATATAGACACCGCCAACATAAGCAGCTGTTCCGATTCTGAAATTATCATTAATGTTCCAGCGATAGGAATAAATGCCACGGGCCGAAAGAACCGTCCGGTTATACGTCGAATTTTCACAAACCGCATACAGACCTGCTCCGCCATGCAATTTTTCCAGAGGCGTATCAAATCCTGCCAGGCAGCTGCCAGCCCAATCATTTTTATACATCATCGATGCACGCGGACTTTCGGAGTTACCCACCTGCGCAGGGCACATCAGAAACGGGTTTGACAGCAATTGAGTCGGTTGAATATTCTGTGCGTAAATGGCAGACGCAAAAGCAATGAAAAACATTGGAGCAAATACACGTATCATTTTTTATCATTTTTATTAAACAGATAATTCAGAAAAACTTCGTGACTGCCGCCCGAGGCATTGGTTAGTTTTGAGACAGTCATATCATAGCTGTATCCAGCCTGAAAATGCCAGAAACGGCTGCCCAGCTGAAAAATTACGGCGTCGGCATTGCTTTCGCCAAATCGGCAATAAGCACCAAAATACAACCAGTTCAATGAAACATTGGTTCCGCACAGCATGCTGTACCCGAATGGTGAAGTTGTATAATAAGCCAAAGGTGACACATGAAATCCTTCGGGTTTTTCACCTTTCATCAGCCAGAGATCGTATCCGGCAAAAAAAATATAAGTTCTTTTCAGTGGGCTATTAGAAATGAACCCCACATTGGGCTCCAATACATGAAAGCTGGACACACCCGCGGTCCATTTTTTCCAGTCAACAGCAGCTGAAAATCCAAGATCGAAGTATGATTTGGTAAACCCGTCTTCGGGTAAAGCTTCATTGGTGGTAAAAATAAAACCATGTCGAGGATCAATCTGATCGGGAAAGGTTAGCTTTGAACAATCGAGATACTTATGTCCAAAACTGTATTGAGTAGCAACACGCCAATTAAAATTCTCATTCTCTTCTTTTCTAAATGAATAAATGACATTAATGCTCCATTCCTTCAAAGCGTTCTCGCCTGAAACATCATAGACGCCATAAACACCCAAACCTCCATACACAGCCTTGACTGGGGCATCTAATCCCAGAGCTGCAGTATTGTATGAGCCACTGACTTCGGGCCACTGTGAACGAAAAAAAGAACTGATTCTGGGACCTTCAGCATTTCCAACCAATGACGGACACATCCAGAACGGGTTTGAGTATGGCTGCGACAAAGGATAGTCCTGAGCCCTAATCATGTTGAAAAAAATTAAAACCACCATCAAAAACAGAAATATTTTCTTCATGTCAAACGATTTACTCTACGCAAATATAATATTATTTTAAATGTTGAATAATTAATTCATTTACAAGTTCCAAAAACTTATCTAATTTTACATGCTTTCATCTGACAACAAATAAAACGCATTACCCGCTTCCGGATTTCTGAAAATGAATAAGACAGCCATCATAATCGGTGCAGGCCCAGCAGGACTGACAGCAGCATACGAGCTGGCTATGCGGACCGATATTACGCCAATCGTAGTTGAATGCAGCAATGAGATGGGTGGACTGTCGAGAACGGTGGAATATAAAGGTAACCGGATGGACATCGGAGGGCATCGGTTTTTTTCGAAGTCCGACAAAATCATGAAATGGTGGCAACACATACTGCCAGCCGAATCTGATAACGACAATAGCAGAAACAACATAATGCTGGTCAGGGAGCGGCTTTCCAGAATCTATTTTCTTGGAAAATTTTTTACCTATCCTGTTTCTTTTAATCGTGACACCCTGCAAAACCTGGGGCTTTGGAGAGTCATTAAAATCGGATTCAGCTATTTGTCGGCCAAAATATTTTTTCACAGGCGCATTGATACGCTTGAGGAATTTTTCATCAGCAGGTTTGGAAAAGAGCTCTACAAGACATTTTTCAAAGATTACACCGAAAAAGTATGGGGTATTCCCTGCTCTGAAATTCCGGCCGAATGGGGTGCACAGCGTGTGAAAAAACTTTCGGTCGCACGGACAATTCTTCATTCCTTGAAAAAATTATTTTCCGGGAATAAGTCACTGGAACAAAAAAACACAGAAACGAGCCTGATTGAACGCTTTCTTTATCCGAAATATGGCCCCGGGCAAATGTGGGAAACCGTTGCCAGACTTGTGGAGGAAAAAGGAGGTAGAATAATAAGAAACTGCACGGTTGATGATATCTGCATCAGCAATAACCTTGTAACTGAAATCGGGTTCACCAATAACTCCACAGGTAAAAAAGAAAAAATCGGAGCAGACTACATCTTATCATCCATGCCGGTAAAAGAGCTCATTGAGGCTATGAGCAGTGCAGTTCCCGGACAAGTGAAAACAATCAGCCGGGGCTTGCTCTACCGCGATTTCATTACTGTTGGTCTTCTTCTCAATAAGCTGAAAATAAAAAACAAGAAGAGCAAAAAATCGAAAGAAGAAATAAAAGATCATTGGATCTACATTCAGGACAAATCGGTAAAAATCGGACGGCTGCAGATTTTCAACAACTGGTCTCAATCGCTTGTGGCCGATAAAAGCAAAGTGTGGATCGGGCTCGAATATTTCTGCAACCAGGGCGACGACCTGTGGAACAAAAGTGATCCGGAATTCATACAATTTGCTGTTGATGAACTTTCCCGCATAAACATCATCGATACGCACGATGTCATTGATGCAACCATTATTCGTGTACCCAAAGCTTACCCAGCGTATTTCGGCTCCTACAAAGACTTTGAAGTTATCCGAAACTTCACGGACACAATTCCCAATCTCTATCTGATTGGCCGCAACGGCATGCACCGGTACAACAATCAGGACCACTCCATGCTCACAGCCATGGCTGCTGTGCAAAACATTATTGATGGCATTGAAACAAAAGAAAACATCTGGGCAGTTAATTCAGATGAGGAATACCACGAGGAGCGATGAGCAAAATACGGATTTAGAAATACGAGTTACGAAATAACGGTATTAGAAGACCGTTTGTAGATTTGGGTCATCATAAACCAAAAAAATTACATATTTTAGCAGCATTAAAATACCTGAATATGAGAATCAAGGCGCTATTGTTATCGTTTGTTCTGTTTATCAGCATATCGTTCCGCACCCTTGCGGACGAAGGCATGTGGCTTCCGCTATTGCTGCAATCACTGAATGAAAAAGAAATGCAGTCGATGGGATTTAAACTGACTGCAGAAGATATATATTCCATCAATCATGGCAGCATGAAAGATGCAATTGTGTTGTTCGGACGCGGCTGCACGGCAGAACTGGTGAGCGATCAGGGATTGATGCTGACCAATCATCATTGCGGCTACGGTCAGATACAGAGCCACAGTTCAGTGGAAAACGATTACCTGACCGATGGTTTCTGGGCCATGAGCAAAGAGCAGGAACTCAGCTGCCCGGGCCTGACAGCAACAATTCTGGTCAGGATGGAAGATGTGACAGCAAAGGTGCAGGCAAAGCTCACCGATGACATGACCGAAGCACAGCGCGAAAAAGCAATCAAGGAGATAAGCGACAAAATAGCTCAGGATGCGGTTTCCGGCACACATTACCAGGCACAGGTCAAATCATTTTATTATGGAAATGAATTTTACCTGATGGTGTACGAAGTCTTCACCGATGTGCGGCTTGTTGGTGCGCCCCCTTCAAGCATCGGCAAATTCGGCGGTGACACCGACAACTGGATGTGGCCACGTCATACAGGTGATTTCTCGATGTTCAGGATTTATGCAAACAAAGACAACAAGCCCGCTGCCTATTCAAAAAGCAATGTGCCATACAAACCCAATTATGTTCTGCCGATTTCACTGAAAGGAGTGAAGGAAGATGATTTCACTTTTGTTTTCGGATATCCCGGAACGACTGAGCATTTCACCATTTCCGACGGTGTGAAGATAATCACTGAAGAAGAAAATCCGGTAGCCATCGGACTGCGCAGAACCCGCATGGATGTGATGGAAAAATACATGAAGACCGATCCGGCAATACGCATTCAGTATGCCAACAAAATTAACGGCATTGCCAACTACTGGAAAAAATTCATTGGCGAAAGCAAGGGAATCCGGCAGTGGAACGGCATTTCACGGAAGCAGGCACAGGAAAATGATTTCATGGAAACGTTGCGCCATGACAAAGATGCTTTTGCAAAATACGGAACATTGCTTGAAAACATGAAAGCGGCCTACGAAAAGCTGCGCCCATATTCACTTGCATACACATACTTTTTTGAAGGCGCTTACAGCATCGAAGCAATAAAATATGCATACAGCTTTACGGCTTACATCAACGAATGCATCAAAGATCCAAAGTCAGAGCTGCTTTCAGGTGCCCGCGATAAACTACTGAAATCGGTGGACGGCTACTACAACGGCTACAATGTTGACATTGACCGCGAGATAGCCATTTTGCTGATGCCGATGCTGAAAAACATGGGAGAACAATTCATTCCGGAAGAATACAAGACGATGGATAGCAAATGGAAAGGAGACTGGAATGCCGCCATGAATGATGCCTACAAGCGCAGTTACTTTGTTTCGAAAGAAAAGACGCTGGCGTTTCTCAACCTGAGTCCGAAAAAAGTGAAAAAAGCCATTCAGAAAGATCCGATTTACCAGCTCACAAATGGTTTTTTCAACAGCTATTTTGATAAAATCGATCCCGGACAAAGCTTATACAGAGCGCAGATTGACAGCATGTACCGCATTTATGTCAAAATCAAAATAGACATGAAAACATCGGAGCGCATGTATCCCGATGCCAACAGTACCCTGCGTGTTGCCTACGGAAAAGTGAAAGGTTTTCAGGCGGCCGATGGTGTGAACTACAAGTATTATACGACTGTTGATGGCATTCTTGAAAAAGAAAGTCCGGAGATTGAAGATTATTATGTAAGTCCGCGCCTGAAAGAACTCGTGCTTGCAAAAGATTTTGGCATTTATGCCGATGCAGACGGAACGCTGCATACAGGTTTTATTGCCACCAATCACACTACCGGTGGAAACAGTGGAAGCCCTGTTTTGAACGCCAATGGCGAGCTCATCGGAATAAATTTCGACCGCGTGTGGGAAGGCACCATGAGCGATCTGATGTTCGATCCGGGCAAATGCCGCAATGTGTCGCTCGACATCCGTTATTGCCTGTGGGTGATTGACAAATACGCAGGCGCGGGATATCTGATTGAGGAAATGAAGATTGTGAAATAGATAGATTATGGTTGGGCGTAGTCTTTAATAAAAATTGGTTGGGTTTAGTCTCCAGACTAAACCCAGCAGTAAAATCTATTAAGACTAAGCCCAACCTCAGAGTCTTCACTGTCGTCTATCCTTCGACTCCGCTCAGGATGACAGAAGCATGCGTTATAATGAAAGGAGCAGTGCGGTCTCTCACCAACTATTCCATGTTCTACGTTTCTCTCCGAACTATGGAATGATGGATTGCAGGCTTGTTTTGAGATATACCCACCCAGGATGACAGCGTTTTGGAACGAAAGCAGTATAGAAATGAGGAATTTTTTCAATGTAATCAGGATTTTAAGAAGCCAATAACCATTCATGCAAACCAACCAAAAAATATTCATTGATTGCAATCGTGCGA
>CAZJOL010000163.1:0-6461 GCA_964547605.1 uncultured Bacteroidaceae bacterium
TGTCCATTCTTTTTTTTGAGCTTTTATACGTGGCACCTCAAAAAAAGATATGGCCAAAATAGTCGAATTTGCTTTTCCGGAAATTTATTGTGTATATTAGTAGCTGCAAAAAACAACAAATGATTAAGTCTCTCGTATTTATTTTTCTGTCCGCATTCGCTCTTTCATTGTTTGCGGTACAGCCGGATTCATGCAGTAGTCCGATGAGAAGATTCTGTTTCAAGGAAGGCGATTCGTATATCAGCTTCGGCAGCGGCTTGTACGGCCTTGCCAATGCGGTGCCGCGTAAACATGCAGTGCTTCAGGATTTCAAAAACGTTGGAGTGCCGCCTTTGTTCTTTCGCTACGAAAAAGCCGTCAGCGATTTTATTGGCCTTGGTGGAACAATGTTTATTCATCTGCCTGCATACAAATGGAATAAAATCATTGACATGTACAACAACGAGACATGGACCTATGAGCCGGTTGTTTTTGCCGAGAAGTATTCAGGTCTTTCGCTTGGTTTGCTGGGCCGGGTGAATTTTCATTTTGCCACAACAAAAAGCAGGGATACCTATTTCGGTCTTGGTGCCGGCTATGAATTTTATATGATGAATTTCGAAAGCGAGGATCCATTGACCACGTCGCGTGCGCCTAACCGGCCACTTCCGTTTTCAGGCGAACTTGTTTTCGGCTACCGAAATTATTTTTCCGACAACACCGCTTTTTATGCCGAAATCGGATATGGAAAAATGTTGCTGAACATCGGCCTTACTATTGCGCTTGGTAATTGAAATCCGGTTTTGATTTGTCCTTGACCTTCTTGAATCATGAACAAAGAACAAGGAATTTCGAAGGAAGAAGTGAAGTCTGACTGAAAGTGTATAAAGTACCGTTCAACATTCAAATTTCCTTATTCCTTGTTCAGAGTTCTTGACCTTGATCTTGTCTTGGGCGCGCGTCTCCCGACGCGTGACCTTACAACTCAAAGGAGCTTAGCGCAAATTGTTCCTGGAGCCGGAGTCTATCCCGCTGCCTCCTTCCCTGCCCGCTGCGCAGCAGGCGGGGATACATCCGCCAGCGGGCGGACACTCAGGATATCAGCGGGCGGGACCCAGCGCTACCAATATGTTGTCCCGGAGTTTACTCCGCCGGAAGCGGAGGGACATCCAATGGTGCTTCGCGTGAAACGCGACAAGTCGCAGCTTTCTTTGATGCCTTCACGTGAAACGTGATAAATCGGCTTTCTCAATCTCTAAACTCACATGTCACGTTTCACGTGATCAACCTCTAAACCTTGATCTTGACCTCGACCTAAACCTTCCCAGCCCCGTCTCAGAGCACCGACGCTTCGGTCGGCACATTCTGCTGATAGTTGACTACTGATTACTGAGGGCTGCTTGACCTTATCTTTAGCTGAAAGCTAATTCTTATCTTTGCAACATGAAAATCAGCCTGTCGGTTGTCATAATCACCTTCAACGAGGAACGCAACATCGGCCGCTGCATCGATTCGGTGCGCGACATAGCCGACGACATTGTAGTGATTGATTCATTTTCGAAAGACCGCACCAAAGAAATCTGTCTTGAAAAAGGCGTTCGTTTTGTTGAGCATGCTTTCGAAGGACACATCCAACAAAAAAACTTTGCCATCACGCAGGCCGCATATCCACACGTTCTTTCACTTGATGCCGATGAAGCGCCCGATGAAATTCTGCGCGAAAGCATCCGAAAAGTGAAAGAGAATTTTGAGGCGGATGGATATTCAATGAACCGTCTGACCAACTATTGCGGGCACTGGGTGCGGCATTGCGGCTGGTATCCCGACCGCAAACTGCGATTGTGGGATAGCCGCAAAGGACAATGGACCGGTCTGAATCCGCACGATCGCTACGAAATGGAGCAGGGTTCCGTGATCAGACATTTGCCGGGCGACCTGCTGCATTACAGCTACTACACCCGCGAAGATCATTTGAAGCAGATACAGAAATTTACCAATATACTTGCGAAATCCATGTTTGATGCGGGTCGCAGAACTTCGTGGCCCGGAATCATCGCCGTAACCGTTTTTAAATTCATCCGCGATTATATTCTGAAACTCGGCATTCTCGATGGTAAGGCAGGATTTACCATTTCGTGGTTATCGGCCGGAGCTTCGTTTAAAAAATACAGGAAACTACTTCTTCTGCAGAAAAACAAAAGCAAATGAAAACAACCCCAAGATTCTGGTCCAACGTTTTCGACGCTTTGATTGTTCTGGCTGATTTTATTGTGGGAAAAATGGTTTCTCCCTGGTTCAATTCAGTTTTTTCAGGGTCCGGAGGTTCAGCATCAACCATGCAAAATGGAAAACTTTTATGTGGTGCTTATCTCTTACTTGCTGCCATGTATACGATCGGTTTACTTATTAATAAAGTCAATTTCAGAGCAGAAAAGTCAATTCCCCTGTCAGCTGGCGACAATGTGGCAATGGGTTTCAATATGGTGCTGATGGCCTGTATTTTTCCATTACTTATTATTGAATTGTTTCCTGCTGCCATGAATGTTGCTGTGGTTATTATTCTTTCATTTGGATTTATGGGCGGATATGTTTGGTTACATTATCACATTCTCAGGAAAGAATCACCCCGGACAGGATCCAAGCCTTCATTAACAAGAAAAATTGCCGGATTTTTTCTCGTTTTTCCATTTGTGATGAGCTTGTCTCTCCCTGTAAACTCCCTGGTTTCAGAGATGACATTGTCTTCAGCGGGAGAAGCTCTGACCTTTTCAAGCGGGTTTGTGATTCCGGTTTTTATCGGACTAATTCTAGCTGCTCTTGCATGGTTTCTGTTTTTTATTCCGCGAAAAATGCTCAAAGCTTTTACCGGAGTAAATCTTCGGAGCCGGGTTTTTTTCTGGGCTCTGTTACTGGATTACGCAATTAAAGTTTCTCCATTCAATATATTCTGATCATGAAAAATATTTCTGTCTGGGCTTCGGGAAACGGCTCCAACGCTGAAAATCTGATGCAGTATTTTGCATCACATTCTGAAATCCGCATTGATCATATTCTTTGTAACAATGCCGAAGCTGGTGTCATTGAACGCGCCCGTCGTCTTGGTGTTGATTGTTTTGTTTATTCGCGAAAAGATTTCCGAGAAGGCGACATCATATTAAACAAGCTCCTGGAGCGGAAAACGGATTATATTGTTTTGTCAGGATTTTTGCAGATGGTTCCTGCTGAAATCATCAAACGCTTTCCTGAAGCCATTATCAACATACATCCGGCGCTGCTGCCCGATTTCGGCGGGAAGGGAATGTACGGGCATCATGTGCATGAATCGGTAATTGCTGCAGGAAAAACGCAGTCGGGAATTACCATTCATCTGGTGGATGAAATCTATGACCATGGCAAAATACTGATGCAGCAATTCTGTCCGGTCTTCGAAAACGACACGCCTGATTTATTGGCTGCGCGCGTCCACGAGCTCGAATACGAATGGTTTCCGCTTGCCGTTGAGCAATATTTAAAAGTTGTGCGAAGTTTATAAACTTCGCACAACTTTAATCCAAAACGCCCGCTTCAATGCGGATGTTCAGAAAATTATCCTTCGGAGGAATAGGACAGGAGTATTTGTGATTGTAGGCACAGTAAGGGTTATAGGCCTTGTTGAAGTCGAGTATATACACACTGTCCTTCTGAATCTGGCAGTCCATAAAACGTCCGCTGATATATGTTTCTTCGCCGTTGGTCAGGTCGTTGAACGGAAGAAAAAGATAATCGGCATATTCGTCGGTGGTGAGCATTTCCACCCGCTGATAAGCGGGCAGAGAAAATGATTGTCCCTTTATTTCAAAATGAAAAACACCGTATTGACGGTAGGTTGGTGTTTTTGTGCCGCTGGTTTTCATGATGAATGGCTCTGCGTCGGGAGTTAATTCCAGAAAGGCGCTCACGCAGAAATCGACATTGGGTGGGTAAAACGGAAGTCCTTTAAACACTGCCCGGTCTTCGGGCGTCAGCGGCGACGTGGCAGAATCCGCATATTCACGGTTCATTTCCTGCTGCCATGCAATGACGCTGTTGTACCAGACGCTGTCGGTTTGCGCCAGAGTATAAGATAATAGATAAAAGGAAAAAGATAAAAGAAAAAAGAGGCGGGGCATGGGGAAAAGGTTTGTGCAAAGATAAGGGATTGTTCGAAGTTGAATAACTTCGAACAGCGTCGTGGTATGTGCTATGCGATGCTTAAGCCTCGCACAGCTAAAGCCGCCGCTTATTGTTTCAAAAATTTTCCGGTCAGCATTTTTTCAGACGAAACAAGTTGTATAAAATATAAACCCGCTGGCAGCGCACTGATGCAGATGCTGTTCTGATGCCTGAGTTGTCCGCCCGAAATGATTTTTCCCGATAAATCGGAAATGTAATATGAATAATTTTCTTCTGGTGCGACATCCATGTAAATAAGATCTGAAGCCGGATTCGGATAAACATAAATATTGTTGTTTATTGCCAGGTCCTTAATGCCTGCATAATTGAAAAGGTAGCCGTAACTGAGTGTGGCAGGTGTTTGTGTGTAGGCCGGGCTGGTGTTATTGGCCACCGACATGGTGAAGATACCGTTTTCGGGTATCACCTGAATGAACTGCAGGCATGAGCTCTGCGTCGATTGTGTGTACATGATTTCCTTATTGTCAACAGAGCCGATATTCACTCCGTTGAAATAATGATTGATGGAGTCTTTTACGTTTATATAACGGCTGCAGTAATCCTGCGCGTTGTTGCGCTTTATGAAATTGTTGGCGGCGTAAAGATTGGTTCCGTCAACCGAATCGACATCATTGATGTTGCGGTAGGTGATGTATGGAACAGCTGGAGCGCATTCGGCCACCATTGAAATCAGCGTGTCGTTGCCTGCTGTTGAAGGCGCAATGGCAGATACGATAAAACCTCTGGCGTACCCGTTGGTATTGGCATCAATGGCTGCTTTCACGTCATTGACATTTGTCTGGCCGTCGCCGTTGAAATCGTTTTTTTCGACTGCTTTCCGCAGCGTGAGCGTCATGGGTTCATACCCTTTGTTTTGCTGCGCGGTAAAACCATTGACGGTATTCAGAAATAATACAAGTCCGTTGTTGTTGAGTGCCTGCGAAGCCACCATCTGGCCTGCAGTACCGGTCATGAGCCAGGGTTGTTCATCGGCTTCGGTTGGAAAATGCACAACGACGACCTGATTGCGGGTAATGACCTGATTAAGCGAAATGGCATCGAGAAAATGCGAGATGACGGCTTTGCCGTTGAGGTCGGTTCCCTGTGTGGCGGCGCCCCAGTTCATAAGACTGGAACATTGTTGTGTTTCGGGAAATTCCTTAACCGTCATAAATCCTTCTAGATCGGTCATGAAATTCACCACAAAAAGATCGAGATAACAGAGTCCTGTTGTGTCGTAGCCGGCATAGGCCACACCATCTATGATTCCGCGCGCTTCAATGACAAATTCTGAATCGACACTGAATGTGGCCGGGTTTCCGACAATGGCCTCCGCAAAAGGCATGTACATACCATAGCTCGGCTGAATGTAGTTTTCCCAGACATCCATTATATTGTCAGCGCACAGATAACCATACGCAAATCCGCGCTGGTAGTGTCCTCCGAAGACCTGAATGACTTTGTAGTTGGCGGTGTCGGCCAGTACGATTCCGTTTACCGACTGTGCTCTGGCCGCTGTGAAAAACAGCATGCAAAGCAAAAAAGAAAATATAATTTTCTTCATGGATTTAGTTTTTTTTTGCAAGGTAATAAATTTTAAAAAGTTGTGCGAAGTTTGTAAACTTCGCACAACTGAATTTATTTCCCTTCAATAATCTGCACGGCTTTTTCAAGCACTTCGTCGCGGCCTTCTATAAAACCGCGCAGGGTGGGGGTTACAACCACATCGGGTACAATGCCCACGCGCTGCGTTTCCGTTCCATCGGGATAATACACGCCAATGCCCGAGATGTTTGTTACGATTCCACCCGGCAGCGTTATCGGACTGATGTTGCCATCGGCTCCGGCAGTGGTGCTGCCAACAACTGTAGCAATCTGCGATGCACGGAATGCCATGGTATGATATTCGGCACTGCTTTGTGTTTGTTCATTCACCAGAATGACAACCTTGCCATTGTATGCGCTTTTCATTCCCGGCACTGAGAGCGGTTTTGCAAAGGTGAACATGCCCGGGTTCTGAATGCTTCCATTTGAGAATTTTACAAAAGGGGTCTTCTTGAGATTGAAATACTGACTCAGTGTAAACACCATAAAGTCGTTCGGATAGCAGCGTATATCAATCACAATTCCTTTGGTCAGACGCAGCTCGCCCATCATTTTTGAGAGCTCTTGATTTGTTGCCGTTCCCAGAAAAATATATCCGATTTCGGGTGTCAGAAAACGCCAGGTAGGTGTTGCACTTTCGGCTCCGGAATTGGTTTTGGCGAATATCGCCTCTGGCGTGTGACAAG
>CAZJOL010000164.1:0-6396 GCA_964547605.1 uncultured Bacteroidaceae bacterium
CCGATGCAGATCGGCACCGGTCTTCAAAACAAATTGCTTGAAGCCATGTCGATGCAGCGTCCATGCATTACGACCGACCTCGCAAACAGCGCTCTGGGAGCCAGACACGGAGATGAAATTCTGGTGGCTGACACTGCATCTGAATGGATTGAACTTGTTGTTGCCTTATTGAAAAACAAGGAAGAAAGAGACCGCATTGCAATAAACGGAAGAAAATTCGTTATTGATAAATATTCCTGGCCCGCTCAAATCAAAAAACTCCACCAAATCATCGAATCATGAAAGACAAATCACTGATCAGCACAATCATCATTGCCGTGGCCATCATTGTCACCGGCTACCTGCTTGGAACCAATTACAAAAACCGCAGCCAGAAGCCGCATACCGTTGAGGTTACGGGACTTTCGGAAAAGAACTTCACGTCGGACCTCATTGTCTGGAACGGCTCATTTTCGAAGTTCAACAAAGACATGAAACTGGCATCGAATGAACTGAAAAAGGACGTTGAAAAAGTCAGGGCTTTTCTGAAAGAACAGAATGTTCCCGAAAATGAAATACTGTTTTCTGCTGTGCAGATCAACCGTGAATATGAGACCACATACGACAATGACGGCAACAGTAAAAGTACATTCACCGGTTATCAGCTCACGCAGAATGTCAAAATTGAATCGAAGAATATCAAACTGATTGAAAAAGTTTCGCGCGATGTTTCAGGATTGATTGACGAAGGTGTTGAGTTTTACAGCGAAACGCCGATGTTCTACTATACAAAGCTTTCTGATCTAAAACTGCAATTGATTGAAGAAGCCACCAAAGACGGACGTGCCCGCGCCGACAAGATTGCCGAAAACAGCGGCGGCAGCATTAAACGACTCATGCAGGGTGACATGGGCGTATTCCAGATTACTGCACGCAACAGTAACGAAGATTACAGCTGGGGCGGTGCATTTAATACCTCGTCGCTTGAAAAAACGGCGTCTATTACCGTGCATCTTGTTTTCGAAGTCAGATAATTCAATCCGATCTGCATGATAAATCTTTTCCGGGGGAAAGCATTGATTTTTCTTTTGCTTTTGATTCCTGCATTTGCTGTTGCCCAGCAAAAAACCACCATCAGCGGACGTATAACAGAAAAAGGTTCAGGCGAAACCCTGATCGGCGTCAATGTTTATGTGCCATCGCTGAAAACCGGCACAGTGAGCAATGCTTACGGCTTTTACAGTATCACCTTAACAACGTCAACTGAGGTTGAAGTTGTGTTTTCGTATGTTGGTTTTGCTTCGCAGTCACTGCTTGTGAAGCCGGGCGAAACAAAGGAAATGAACATTGTATTGTCACCCAGTGCTGAACTTAAAGAAGTGGTGATTACGGATTCTGTGTTGAATAAGGTGAGCGACAATTCGCAGATGAGTAATTTCCAGCTTCCGGTAGAATATGTAAAGGAAATCCCAGCTTTGCTTGGTGAAAAGGATGTGTTCAAGGCACTGCAGTTGTTACCGGGTGTGCAGAAGGGAAATGAGGGCAGCAGCGGGTTGTATGTGCGTGGCGGCGGACCCGACCAGAACCTGATCATTCTTGATGATGCCACCGTTTATAATGCCAATCACCTTTTCGGCTTTTTCAGCCTGTTCAACGGCGATGCCCTCAAAAGCATTGAACTCATCAAAGGTGGTTTCCCGGCTCGTTATGGTGGCCGTCTGTCGTCGGTGGTGGATATGAACATGAAAGACGGAAACCGTGAGAAACTCTGCGGCGAAGGCGGTATCGGAGTTATTTCCTCGCGCCTGACTCTTGAAGGTCCGGTGATAAAAAACAAATCATCATTTCTCATTTCGGGCCGCAGGACTTATCTTGATGCACTGATGCGTCCGTTCATGAATAAGGCCAACGGTACATTCGGATATTATTTCTACGATCTGAATGCAAAAATCAATTATGAATTTGACAAGAAAAACCGCTTATATCTGAGCGGATACTTTGGACGCGATAAGTTTCATTTTACTGAATCATACGATTTATCCAGCAGCAGCTCACGCTTCAAGGCAGGACTTTTCTGGGAAAATGCAACAGCAACGTTTCGATGGAACCATGTTTTTTCAAACAAACTGTTTTCCAATGCATCGCTTATTTTCAGCAACTACGGACTCAATATTTACGAAGAGGAAAAATACGATGATTCCCGTTTCAGTCTCGATTATTCAAGCGGCATCCGCGATCTGGGACTGAAATATGATTTTGCGTTTTACCCGAATACCAATCATACGATTCGTTACGGGCTGCAGTCAACATGGCATCGCTTCAAACCTTCGGCTGTGGTGCTTGAAATCACCAGTACAGATGATTTTGTTTCTGAAATCAGTTCCATCCATACACTCGAAAACTCGCTCTATATCGAAGATGAGTGGAAATGGAACCGCTGGCGAGGCAATATCGGCATCAGGGCTTATGATTTCATTGCCGACTCCTGTCATTACATCAGCCCTGAACCGCGCTTTGCTGCTGGTTTTATGCTGACCGAACTTTCGAGCATCAAGGCATCATGGACCATGATGAATCAGAGCGTTCATCTGCTGAGCAATACCGGAATGGGCCTGCCGACTGACTTATGGGTGCCTTCAACAAAAAATCTGAGGCCACAGAGGGCATGGCAGGCGGCATTGGGATATGCGCGTGATTTGCCCAAAGGTCTTGCTTTGACAATTGAAGGGTATTACAAAAAAAGCGATGATGTGATCGGTTACCGCGAAGGAGCCAGCTTTCTGATGATCAATGATCCCACCGATGCCAACCAGTTCAGCTGGGAAGACAACATCACGGTAGGTCAGAGCTGGTCTTATGGAGGCGAGTTTCTGCTTCAGAAAAAAACCGGCAAGTGGACCGGTTGGGTGGGCTACACGCTGAGCTGGACACAGCTTCAGTTTGACGAGCTGAACAGTGGCAATAAGTTTTATGCGAAGTATGACCGTCGTCACGACATTTCTATTGTGAACATGTATAAGATCAATGATGTGTTTACATTGAGCTGCGTCTGGGTTTTCAGTTCCGGAAATGCGCTGAATCTGCCGGTAGAGACTTATGATGCAGTACCTGATTACACTACTGAAGGAACAGACATGTATCAATTTTACACGTATTATTACGGGCCAAAAAACAGTTACAGACTGAAACCGTATCACCGTTTAGACATCAGTCTGCAGCATCATCAGAAACGGGAAAAATCGGTTCATACATGGGAAGTTGGTCTCTATAACGCTTACAACCGCCACAATCCCTATTTCTACTATGTCGCCGGCGGAGACCAGTTGAAACAGGTGTCGCTTTTCCCCTTGATTCCGTCGTTTTCATACAGCATAAAATTCTGACCATGAAAAGAAAACAACTGATATTTTTATTGCTGCCATTGTTGATGGCATCGTGCGAAGAGATGGTCACCGATATTGATGTACCACAGTCCGAATCGCATTACGTGCTCCATGCATACATTTCGCCTGAAGACACAGCGGTTACTGTTACTGTTGGAAAGTCGCAGCCAGTGTTTGGGAATCATGAAACCGATACTTCATGGGTTTCGCAGGCGCATGTATTTATCAATGACTTTGAACTTACGCGTGAATACGACACTTATTATCGCTTTTCGGCGCCGGCAGCGGCTTTCACTGTTGTTCCGGGAGAGTCTTATACCATTTCGCTCCGGATTGGTTCCGAGACTGTTTGTTCGGGTTCCTGCACTGTTCCGGCAACGCGAAATGAATCGATGATGAATGAAGGAATTGATTCGGTTGAAAATCAGTCCTATGATGGTTATACGTATTATGACTACTACATCATGTACTCGTTTACGGATATTGCCGGAGAGGAGAACTTTTACCGTGTGGCGGCTGAAGCCACATATGTCGATCCTTATTCAGGTGATACAACGACATACACTTCCTATCCCGAAAGCTTTCAATTTATCAAGGATGTCAAGTTCACTGGTGGTGAGTATTCCGACCGATTGCTGCTTGGCGGCACAGATGTTTTGAACGGGATTTCCGGACTGCGGCTGATTCTGTATACCAGCGATGCGGATTATTACTATTATCACCGGGCGATATTGTCGCAGACGGGCGATGATCCCTTTTCCGAGCCGGTTACCATTCCGTCAGATGTGGAAAATGGCCTTGGATGTGTTGCCGGAGTACGGAAATATGTCATTACCGTGTTCTGATAAATTGGAAAATTATCCAATCCGGCATCTGCTGCTGTTTGCGTAGATAAAATGAGCGGATTTGTTTCTGCATTCAGATTTTTTAATATTTTTACTTCAAATTTGGGTGTATGAAAAACGTTATCATAGCAATAATCGTGATTTTTGTCCTGCAGTTTATTCCGCATTCCGTCGAGGCTCAGAATCCCAATAAAACAGCCGAACGGGAATGGAAGATATTGTTCGACGAGTCAATCGAGTGGTATAATTTCGGATTTTTCGAGAATGCCCTGCGCGGTTTCAAGCGTTTGCTGGTGAAGGACAGGAATAATTGCAACATCAATTTCTATATTGCCATGAGCTATTATTATCTGCGCCGTCCGGCTGATGTCATTCTTCCATACATGGAAAAAGCATCCAAGAAAGTTGACCCGTACTACGGCTATACATACAAGGAAACTTCAGCGCCTGTTTTTTCGCTTCTATATCTGGGACAGCTTTACATGAATGTGTATGAATTTGATAAAGCCGATACGGCCTTCATGCGCTTTGGTATGTATCTTACAGAGAAAAACCGCGATGCTGCCTATATCATGGAACTTTCCCTGTGGATGAATTATGTGAATAATGCCAGGGTAAATTATGAGAATCAACTGAAAAATGTTACGGTTGAAAACATCAAGATCATAAACTCAAACTACAATGAGGGACAACCGTTTTTGGCACCCGACGGAAAGACATTGTTCCTGACTTCTGACAGGAAGGGCTCTACCGGAGGCCAGTGGCTCAACGATGTGTATAAATCCGATGTATACATGGTTTCCATCAAAAGCGACAAGTTTTCAAAACCCAAGAAAATGGGTCAGCGCATGAATACTTCGGCTGCCGATATGTGCAACAGTATGGGTGAAGGCGGAAAATATCTGCTCATCAGCCGCGAGGATAAAAACAACAAGGATTATAATATTTATATGGCCGCAATGAGCGGAAAACGATTCAAAGAGCCTGAGAAACTCAACCCCAATATCAACAGTAAGGACAATGAGGTGCATGCCTATGTTTCGCTGAATGGTAACGTGATGTATTTCTCAAGCGATCGTCCCGGTGGCTACGGTGGACTTGACATCTATATGTCGGAAAAAATGCCCAACGGCGAATGGGGCCCGGCCTACAATCTCGGACCTACGGTCAACACCTGGTTTGACGAAGATTATCCTTTCATACTCGATGATGGTGTCACTCTGTTTTTCAGCTCCAACTGTACCAAAAGCATGGGTGGATTTGACATTTTCGTATCAACCTTGTCCGAAGAAGGCATGTGGTCTGATCCGGAAGGTATTGGTTATCCTATAAACACAACGTCTGACGACACCGGATTTATGATGACCAGCGATGGTACAACCGGCTTCTATGCCACAGCGCGCGAAGCACAGACGAATGGTAATGTTGGCAATATTGACATTTACCGCATTCATTTCGGAAAATAAGTCATGCTGAGAAAAGTCGCGACGGCCTTTCTGCTTTTGGTTTCTTTTTGTAGTCCTGTTCTTTCACAGACAGGATATGCACTCAGAGAGAAAGACGTGTATGCTTCCTGTGCTGATTACATCATTGTTGACGATTCCGGGAAAACAGTGGATGTACCCGCGGCAGTGAGCCTTGCGCTTCAATGCCCGTCATTGCTTTCGCTGCATGGTGACACCCTTTGTTACCGGTCAGGAAATTCAATCCGCATGTATCACATTTCTTCAGGTGCTGATTACAAGCTATTCGATGTTTTTGATGATGTTGACGGAGTCTCTGGTCCGGTCTGGTCGCCGTTGCACCGCAGGATTGGCTTTGTCATCATCAATCAGCAGCGCACTCATGGCTATAGGGATATGTGCAGAATCTTAATTCTTGATCTTGATTCAAACTTCAGAGTAACCGGCAAGCATAAATTTGACCGTCCGGTTAATTTTATTTGTGGCAGCATCTGTTCATCCGATGCCGGAATTGATTTTCGTTTTATCGATGAAAACAATTTCGAATACATCCGCAACATGAATATTGATTACAGACCCGGTGAAAAGGGATACATATTTGTTAAAATATTGTAATAGTAAATTGCAAGAAATATTTATTGCAATCTCTGTATTCAGCATCATTAAACTAATTGCATTATTAAAAGTAAAACTTATCACACATAATGTATCACACAAAATGTGTCA
>CAZJOL010000165.1:0-6394 GCA_964547605.1 uncultured Bacteroidaceae bacterium
CCGTTTATTTCCTGATAGGTCTCGTGTCCCTTGCCTGCCACAAGAATGATGTCGCCTTTTTTTGCGAGCATGCATGCAGTCTTGATGGCTTCGCGCCTATCGGTGATGCAGATCACTTTTTTCATTTCCGAAGCATCGATCCCTTTTTTTACTTCGTTGATGATGGTTTCCGGATCTTCAGTTCGTGGATTGTCACTGGTGATAATCACCTTCTGGCTGTAACGCGCCATCATTTGTCCCATCAGCGGACGCTTGGTTTTGTCACGGTCTCCGCCTGCTCCGGCCACAGTAATGATATCACCATTTCCTTCGTTCACTTCTTCGATGGTTGACAAAACATTTTTCAGTGCATCGGGTGTGTGAGCATAGTCAATAACGCCTGTAATGCCGGATTCAGACCTGATTACATTGAATCTTCCATCCACTTCATCGAGTGCACTCAAAGTCACAAGTACTTCCTCTATCTGCATTCCGCAAAGAATGGCGGTCCCAAAAATGGCAGTGAGATTATAGGCATTGAATCTTCCGACAAGTTTGAACCAGGCCTCTGTACCGTTGATGCTGAGTCCGAGTCCAGTGATGGCGTTGTGAATTATTTTTGTTTTGAAATCAGCGGGACGGTTCAGTGCGTAGCTGCAGCATTTTGCTTTGCTGTGCTGCACCATAACTTTTCCGTTAGGGTCATCATCGTTGTACAGCGCAAATGCTGAGGCCGGCAAATGATCAAAAAAGAGTTGCTTTGCCCTGAGATATTCCGCAAAGGTTCCGTGATAATCGAGGTGATCGTGTGTAAGGTTGGTGAATATTCCACCTTTGAATTGCAGTCCGTGGATGCGTCCCTGAACAACAGAGTGGGAGCTGACTTCCATGAAACAGTATTCGCATTCTGCATCGGCCATTTCGCGCAGCATGCGGTTCAGCACGAGCGCATCGGGAGTTGTATGTGTAGCAGGATATTCCTTGCCGGGAACAATGTAGCGGATGGTTGAAATCAGTCCCGATTTGATTCCCGATTTGTTGAATAATTCAAACAGCAATGTTGCGGTTGTGGTTTTTCCATTGGTGCCCGTCACACCTACAAGATGCAGTTGTGATGAGGGATTGCCGAACCAGTTGGCCGCCGCCTGCGCATAGGTTTCATTATTGTTTTGTGTCACAACAACTGAAATGTTGTCCGGAATTTCTTTAGGTGTTTCCGTGCAGACAATGGCCGCAGCTCCTGCCTTTATTGCATCAGGAATGAAATTATGTCCATCGGTCTTTACACCTTTGAGTGCGAAGAAAACAAATCCGGTTTTTACATCACGGCTCGATGAGGTCATTCCGGAAACCTCAATATTGTCGCTTCCGTGAACAACACGGGCGTCGGTGCGGTTTAATATATCATGCAGCTTCATCATCGCGGACCAAGCGTTAGTTTTACTTTCATTCCCTGCCGGATGGGTGTTCCGGGCTCCGGCGACTGTGATGTAACCCAGCCTTTACCACTGAGTGAGACTACCGCACCTTTGCTTTCGAGATAGGAGATGGCGTCTGTAGCGGCCATCCCGCGCAGGTTTACAAGTCTTGATTTATCGGGACTGCTTACTCTGTAGGTAAGCGAATCAGAACCCGGATTGATGTAGACGAGATCGTCATTTTCGGCTTCCACTTTGCGGTTCAGCGATACACCAAGCTCCATGTACATGTCGATTGCTTTGCTGTATGCTGAGTAAATGCAGCCGGGTTCGTTTTTGATTTTTGTTTCTGTTGTATCCTGCTGGCGCATTTCAACGCGGGTTGCATAAATTTTCTCAGCGATTTCAAGAAAAACCGGACCGGCAACAGAACCGCCGTAATACTGGCCTTTGCGAGGTCTGTTCACCACAACAATGCATGAATAGCGCGGATTGTCAGCCGGAAAATATCCGACAAATGATGCGAAATATTCAGGTCCTTCGTTGTTTTTATATCCTCCGCTGGATGCAATCTGTGCAGTAGCAGTCTTGCCTGCAATGGGAAAGACGGCGTTCTTCAGATTGGTTGCCGTTCCTCTCAGCACAACGCCTTCGAGCAGTTCCTGTGCCTGTTTGATGGTGTTCTTACTTGCTATTGATTTATTCAAAACAACGGGTTCGAATTTCTGCACTGTTTGTCCGGCATATTGAAGCTCTTTCACAAACATTGGTTTCATCAGTGCTCCATCGTTTGCAACAGCGTTGTAAATGGCCAGAATCTGCATGGGCGTCACGCGGAGTTCGTAACCGATCGACATCCATGGAAGACTGGTTGCAGACCATGTTTTATCACTTTTACTTTTGATGTAAGGAATGCCTTCTCCCTTTAGTTCAAGGCCAAGTGGTTTATTGATGCCGAGCTTATATAAACCATCAATGAATTTTTGAGGATTGGATCCGTATGCTTTTACGATTGTGCTTGATATTCCAATGTTCGATGATAATTCGAAGGCCTGGCGGATGGTAATGGTGCCGTGGCCGCCTTTGTGCGAATCGGTCATTACTTCTTTTTTCCCGTAACGGAATGTGCCATCACCGGTGTTGACTTTGTCTTCAAGATCGACTTTACCATCTTCGAGAGCAACCAGCATCGACATAAGTTTAAAACTTGAACCTGGTTCGAAGGCCTCCCCGATGGCATAGTTGTACGATTCTGCATAGGTGCCGTCGGGCATCCGCTGCAGATTGGCAATGGCCTTCACTTCGCCGGTTTCAACTTCCATGAGAATTACAGATCCGTGATGTGCCTCATGTTTTTCAAGATGTGAAGCAAGCGCTGTTTCTGCTACGTCCTGCAAATTAATATCAATGGTGGTTACCACATCTTTTCCATCCTGTGGAAGAATGTCGGCTTTGTCATCAACGGGAATCCAATTTTGTCCGGAAACGCGCTTCATCAGCTGTTTTCCGTCGGTGCCACGCAATTCTTTTTCATAAGCACCTTCAATTCCGACCGGGAAATTGTCGCGTATATAGCCGATGGTACGTTTTGCAAGGAAACCGAATGGCATTTCGCGACGGTCGTTCTGCACCACAATCAGTCCTCCGCGATATCTGCCGGTATTGAAGATTGGGAATGATGCGACTTCTTTCATGTCAAAAAAGTCAAGGTTTCTCGCAATGCGAAAATAGCGGTTGTTCTGCGCCCTTTCGTTTTTCAGCACTTTCTTGTATTCATCGGCGGATCTGTCCTTGAAGAATTCGCTCATATGTTTGCTCAGCGCTGCAACGCTGTCGGTAAAAAGTTTCTCATCAATGGTTTTTGGGCTCAGATCGACAAACAGATCGAAGCGTGGAACCGAGGTTGCAAGCAGACTTCCGTCATCGGCGAGAATGTTGCCACGGCGCGCCTTGATGTCAACAAATTTCACAGAAAGATTCTGTGCTTTTTTGCGCAGTTCTTCTCCTTCGACAAACTGTATCTGAATCAGTTTGTATATGATGGCGATGGTAAAAATCCCCGACAGGGCATATATCAGAAATGCCCTGCTGAAAACGGTTTTGTTTACTGTTGTATCTTTTTTACTCATCTTCCGTCTTTTGAACAAATATTTTTCCCGGAGGGGTGTGCGATGGGAATATGTTTTCTGGTTTTAGTTTTTCGCTCAGTTTGCTGATGTTGGTTCCGGTCATCAGTCGTGTTTTCGCAGAAATGTATTCGCTGCGCAGCTCAACCATTTCCGATTTGTATTGCTCGATTCTGAACACCGTCTTTTCGCCGTAATAGGCATTGGCTATGTAAAAAAGGAACAGGAGGAATACATATAGAATGAATGGCAACTGACGGATGAGTCCTTCTTTTTCAAGAAAGCTTCCGGTCAGGATGGAGCGCGGTGCAAACCTTCCTTTCCGCTGTTCCTTTGGTGCTGCGGCTTTGGGTTCTTCCTTCTCCCTCAGTTCATTCGATATGTTTTTCTTCTCTTTCATATTTTTTCGGCAACTCTCATTTTGGCACTTCTGCTGCGCGGATTTTTTACCAGTTCTTCTTCCGAGGGAGCAATGGCGCCCCGTGAAATATCTTTCCACATCAGGTCTTTGCGCCCCATGATGTTTTCGGCAAACGAATCGTTTGATTTCTGCGCTTTGAAAAACGCTTTCACCATGCGGTCTTCGAGCGAGTGGTATGAAATGACAACCAGTCTCCCGCCAGGTCTGAGGCACTCGTAGCTTTGATTCAGAAACTCTTCGAGTGCTTCCATTTCATGATTCACTTCGATGCGCAATGCCTGAAAAACCTGCGCCATCAGACTGTTTTCGCGTCCGGGCCTGGCAAATCTGTTCACAATGTCGGCTAACTGAAAAGTTGTCTCCACCGGTTTTTCGCTGCGTGCTTTCTCGATGGCATTGGCTATTTTCCATGCCTGATCCACTTCTCCGTAATTTCTGAAAACGCGTGTAAGTTCTTCGACACTGTATCCGGCAATGAGCTGTTGTGCGTTGAATTCCGATGCAGTGTTCATGCGCATGTCGAGCGGAGCATCAAAGCGGAATGAAAAACCTCGTTCGGGTGTTTCGATGTGATGGCTCGAAATGCCGAGATCGGCCAGAATACCATCCACGGGCAAAGCATCGTAGTAGCGCAGGAAATTTCGGAGGAACCTGAAATTCGAACGTATGACTGTTATGTTGGGATGGCCCGGGAAGCCGTTTATAGCATCTTCGTCCTGGTCGAATCCATATACCTGTCCGGTTTTGAGCTGCTTTGCAATCAGCAGCGAATGACCGCCGGCGCCAAAAGTGGCATCGGCATACCGTCCGTCGTTTTTCACGGCGAGGTATTCAACACTTTCTTTGAGTAAAACACTTTCGTGATGCGTCATTTTTATTCCGGGCTGCTGGCAGCATTTCCCATAACATCCTCTGCCAGAGTCGGAAAATCGGCGGATCCGCCGGCGATGAACGCTTCGTAATCGGCTTTCGACCAGATTTCGAGCCGGTCGATGGCCGATGCAAGAACAATATCCTTCGAAATGCCGCTGAAAACCATCAGGTCTTTCGGAATCAGCAAGCGGCCGCCATCGTCGATATTGACAACGCGCGAGCCGGACATGAACAAACGGATAAAGTCATTGTTTTTCTTCACAAAGCGGTTCAGCCGGGCAATTCCTTCAGTTTCCCTGGCCCAGGTTGATTGCGGGAAAAGCTCAATACACTTGTAAAACACACTCCTTTTCATGACAAAAGCCTCGGAGGCCTCAGCGGCAAGCTGCTTCCGCAGGGAGGCCGGGAAAACGAACCGCCCCTTCGAATCTGCTTTTATTTCATATACTCCGATAAACGCTGCCATTTCAGGATTTTAAAGCGTAAAAGTAAAGATTTCTTCCCCACAAAAAGCCACTTTCCCCCACTTTGTTGATAACTTTTTACTTATTTAGAGCAAAAAGGTTACGATTAATTTTTAAAAGATTGAAAAACAAGTGGTTAAAAAATGCCTGAAAGTGGGGAAATCCGGAAAACGGTGAATAACTCACTCAAACGCTGATTTGGCCGGAAGTTCTTACCTTTGTAGAACAAAACCGGAGATATGGAAGGACAGAATAACCGAATTGAAAATGGCTCGCTGATAATCACGGAAAGAACTGTTGATGTAAAACAGCTTATCCGGGACAAAAACCTACGTCTGGCGAGGCTTTTACCGGGTTGCATCATTCGTTATCTCCGAAAGATTCTGCACGAAAAGGAAATTAATGCAACGCTATATGCCAATCGGGAAAAGCACGGTGTTGGGATGGTGGGTGCAGTTTTGTCTGATTTCGGGGCAACCATTGTGGTGAAAGGAATTGAAAATCTTGATGGACAAAATCGCTTTCTGCTTGCTGCCAACCATCCACTGGGCGGACTCGACGGCCTGGCGCTGATACAGACAGTGGGTAGTGTGAGGCCACCCATTCGTTTTCCGGTGAACGATTTTTTACTGTATTTGCCCAACATGCGGGAGTTGTTCATCCCCATCAACAAGGTCGGAAGCCAGTCGTCGGCAGGGGTGAAAGAACTCGAAGCGGCCTTTCTTTCTGACGACAATATTTTGTATTTCCCTTCAGGACTTGCTTCACGCAAAATAAAGGGAAAAGTTGTTGATCTGGAATGGAAAAAAACATTTGTGCAGAAAGCACGTCAGCACAAGCGGAATGTAATTCCTGTTCATGTAAGCGGACAGAATTCGAAGCGCTTTTATCGCATTGCCAACTGGCGCAAGCTGCTAAGCATAAAAGTCAACATCGAAATGCTGTATCTTGCTGATGAAATGTACAAGCAGAAAGGACAAACCATCACCATAACCTTTGGCAAACCGATTTCGTACACATTCTTTGATAAAACCAAAAAAGACATCGAGTGGGCAGAATATGTGAAACAAATTGTGTATAGTCTGCCGCAAAATGATTAATTTTACAGCCTTG
>CAZJOL010000166.1:0-6391 GCA_964547605.1 uncultured Bacteroidaceae bacterium
TCATAATTTTACTAACTTTGTGCTACGTTGAAAATAAAACCCAAAAGTATGAAAAAGATTGTATTGGCTCTGATTCTTTTCGCAGCATTCGCTTTTGCATCCAATGCCCAGAATGAAAAATTCTTTCGCTTCGGACTACATGCCAACACGGGATTAACCTGGATGAAACCAGATCAGGATTCACTGGAATATCAGGGAATGAAAGTCGGCCTTGGCTGGGGTTTTATTGGTGAGCTCACCATTGCAGACAATTTTTCTTTTGCCACCGGTTTCGATATCAACTACATGGGCGGCAAGCTTCAGAAAATAGGCGTTAATCAGGTTTACCCGCCGGATACGCTTGCCGTAATGTCAAAACTGACATCCAACTATCGTTTTCAGTTTCTTGACATTCCGCTCACGCTCAAAATGAAAACGAACGAAATTAACTACATTACATATTTTGCACGAATCGGCGGTTCAATCGGTATTTGCCTCAATGCCAAAGCAGATCAGGAATACAGCCCGCTGAGCGGGTCACAGGCCTTATCACTCAACGATCAGGATCTGAAAGATGAGAAAAACTTTTTCCGCGCAAATTTTTTAATCAGTGGCGGACTTGAATACTCGCTCGGTGGCACAACAAGCGCTCTTGCCGAATTATCATTTGTAAACGGCCTCACCTATCAGCTTGAAGACACCAAATCCATAGGCAACTACATCATGCTGAAATTCGGCATCATGTTCTGAAAAATATTTGTTTACATATAATCCCGGTTCCCCTGAATCGGGATTTTTTTTTAAACAGACCATCATGAAAATCGCTCTCTGCCAGATAAACACGCATACCGGACATTTTGAATTCAACCGGAAAATAATTCTTGAATATATTTCAAAAGCAAATGATGCCGGCACAGATCTGGCGGTGTTTCCTGAATTGTGCATATCAGGATATCCTGCACGCGATTTTCTCGACTTTGATGATTACACCAACATGTGTCTGCAAGAGGTAGACGAAATTGCAAAACAGACCAACAACATTTCTGTCATTGCCGGCTGCCCGACATACAACAAAACCGGGCGCGGTAAAATGCTATTCAATTCCGCACTGGTCCTTCAAAACGGAAAGTGCGCAACTGAAATTCATAAAGCACTTTTACCTAACTACGACATCTTTGATGAATACCGCTACTTCGAACCAGGTCGCGATTTTTCATGCGTGACAGTTGGTGGGAAGAAGCTTGCCATCACGGTTTGCGAAGACCTCTGGAACATAGAAGGCAAGCATTTGTATGTAGCTGATCCAATGGAAATGCTGTCGAAAGAAAATCCGGACATCATCATCAACATCGCTGCATCGCCCTTCAGCAGCGGACAATTCGAAAAACGTCTCGAGGTTTTCAGGTATCATTCTGCAAAATATAAAATACCGGTTGTATATGTAAACATGACCGGAGCACAAACCGAACTCATCTTCGACGGCCGCTCCATGATTGTCTTTCCCGATGGCAGCTATAAAGTTCTGAATGCTTTTGAAGAGGACTTTTTTGTTTTCGATACTGAAAATATTCCGGCGGCAACCGCTGAAGTAAATGAGAACAACATCGCTTTGATTCACGATGCGCTGGTGTTCGGAATTCGCGAATACTTCACCAAGCTTGGTTTTAAAAAAGCTGTACTCGGATTGTCCGGTGGCATCGACAGCGCTGTGGTGGCCTGTCTTGCATGCGAAGCACTCGGAAAGGAAAATGTGGACGGATTGCTCATGCCATCGGAATTCAGCTCGCAGCATTCCATTGACGATGCTGCAAATCTGGCTCAGAATCTTGGAATGCGACATGAAATCATTCCGATCGTAAAATCGTTCGATGCAGTAAACGAAACGCTGAAGCCGGTTTTCAAAGATCTTCCATTCAACATTACTGAAGAGAATATTCAGGCGCGGTTACGTGGATTGCTGCTGATGGCCTGGTCGAATAAATTCGGAAATATTCTGCTCAACACCTCCAATAAAAGCGAAGCAGCAGTGGGTTACGGAACGCTCTACGGCGACATGTGCGGCGGTCTGAGCGTAATCGGCGATCTGTATAAAACGCAGGTGTACGAACTGGCTGCATACATCAATCGCAACAAAGAAATCATTCCGCAGAATACAATTACCAAAGCGCCTTCGGCGGAACTGAGGCCAGATCAGAAAGACAGCGATTCGTTGCCTGAGTATAACATACTTGATGAAATTATGCGCCTGTATATCGAAGAGACACAAAGTCCTGCAGACATGATTGCACGCGGATTTGACAAAGACCTTGTTGCGCGCATTTGCAAAATGGTGAACACCAACGAATACAAGCGCTATCAGTCGCCGCCCGCGCTGCGCGTGTCATCCAAAGCATTCGGCATGGGCCGGAGAATGCCGCTTGCTGCGAAATATTTGTCGTGACTCTTTTTCGTTACACGTTACGGTCGTTACGCGTTACAGACTTTACAAGCGTTACACGTTACAAATAGCTATCAGCTTTCAGCAAAGTCCCGTCAGCAAGGCACGGGATTGTCAGCAATCAGCAATATGTGCCGACCGAAGCGTCGGTGCTCTGAGAAGAAGCTTCGGACTATTTCAATCTTTCAGCGTCGCGCAGCGACCTGAGTGCATTGAAGAAATAACTTCGTTTGGCATAGTCTGAATATTAAAATCTGATGAGGCTGTCTCAAAATTCAAACTTCAGAGCAAAAACAACATTCCACCGTCCGACGCGACGAAGGAGCAGAAGGACATGGAACCGTTGTTTTTGCTATTGTTACGACGGTTCCATGTTCCGGCATAAAAGCAAGAAAGAATTCCAAATCACCGGCCGTAACGGTGGAATGTCGTAACAAACTGCTAGTTTGAGACAGCCCCACCCAATAAAATTATTCAAGACTACGCCGAACGGAGTAAAAATGTATTATTCAATCTCCACAATCCGGCTCATGGTGCGGCCTTCAGACGTAACGACCACATAATATAATCCTGAATTCATTTCACTCAGATCAATTAAGTTTTCATTCTGCAATTTCATTGAAACATTGTAAACGCAGTCCCCAAGGGCATTATAAACACTTATGGTGCATCCGGTATTTTCATTTGGATTATCAAACTGCAGACTAAATGAGCCGTTGGAGGGGTTTGGGTAAACTGAAAAAGAACCAATTTCTGAGTCATCAAAACCTCCGATAAAGCCTACACATTCGTTTGCAATATTAAGAGTAAGATCACTTATCATGAATGACAAACCATTGATTGTACCAGCTGTGTTGGATGCTGCGACCAATGGAATTGGTGATAAAGTCAAAGGGCTGCTACTACTAAAATAATAATCATTGCACATCGCACTATTTCCAGAAGAATCTGTTTTGACCAGAACAAACTGTGATTCCAAGATGTTTTTCATGTCTGATTTCACTCCCATCATAGGCCCATTGCCTAGGATCATAAATCCGCTGTCTTCAGCTTCTATCGCTGAAGATCCATACATGTACACATTGTTGGCTGATAACTGATTTCCGGCACTGTCACAAACAACCAGGTAAGCAGAAAACGCCATTTCAGAGGATGAAACAGAGACAAGCTTATTAAAAATTGTTTTTCTCAATCGGGTATGGGTAACGTTTAAAAAATTGTTCATCGAAAAATTCTGATTCATTGACCACATAACATTTCCTGCAGAATCGGTTTTAACAAGCGCATATAGAGAATTAATTTCAAATCCAAAAATCAGATCAGTTCCATCAATAACAACATCTGAGGCACTGTTTGATCCACTTCCACCAGAAAATCCATTACACCAGAGCACCAAACCTTCCGAATTCAATTTCATTGCTACTGCTAATGGTTCATATGGCGGATAATTTTCAGCGTATGCAGCCACAATAAAACAGGAGTCTGCTGTTTCCTTCACAGAATAAGCATAATTTTGGTGATTGCCGACTGAATAAGTCTTCGACCAGATCAGATTTCCATCCTGATCAATACGCGCGACAAACATTTCATTTGGCAACGAAGATGCATAAACATATCCGCACAAAACAAATCCGCTATCGTGAACCTGGCTCACAGTAAAGGCTTCGGAGAATGAACCGAAATCAATATATCGTGCCCAGAGGGTATCACCATTCTGATCAATCTTCATAATCATGGCATCGTCATCGTTCGAATAGCCTGCCACAACCGGGTTTCCATCAGGGTCCGGAATAATGCAGTTGAATTTATTCTGCATGCCGGTGTAATAATTTTTTGTCCAGTCAATATTGCCGGCTGAGTCTGTTTTAGTAATGAATCCAGTCCCTGCAATGAAATAATGATTGTCGGCAGATCGCATCAGATCATATGCCTGAATGTTGTCAACTCCGTTGTAATACACCTTCGAAAACGTCTGCTGCTGCGCGTTTGCAAACAACATGGCAAACATGAAAACGAACAATAAAGAATTCTTCATGGCTTTGCAATTTATACAATTCAGACATAAATATACGACAAATGATGTCTCGTTTCAAAAATATTTGAGATCGAAAAAAATGATACACAATTTGAGACTTTCGTTACACGTGACAGCCGTTACGCGTTACAAAATTCATTTGCCTTGGGCACCCATCTCAGGCTTGCTACCACGTAAAACAGCTTGTCACGTTTTACGTGATGGCAAGCTGTTTCACGTTGACGCGTGACCTTACATCTTATTGGAGCTTCACGTAAAACGTGACACGTCGCACACCTTGTCCCCGGGGCGTTGCCCAGCGCTACCAATATGTTGTCCCTACGGGACATCCGATGGTGCTTCGCGTGAAACGCGACAAGTCGCAGCTTTCTTTAATGCCTTCGGCTATATAAGCGTTAAGCGTTGCGCAAAGCGCTCGCGCTTTGCGTCTATACCTGCTCTACAGACTTGATTTCCGGCAACACACGCAGCATGGTAGCTTCGACACCATTCTTCAATGTCTGGGTGGCCATCGGACAGCTGTGGCAGGCACCCTGAAGGTGCACATACACAACGTTGTCGTCGGTCAGATGATCAAAGGCAATGTCGCCGCCGTCGGCCTGCAGATAAGGGCGGATCTGTTCGATTACGTTTTTAACTTTTGTTTCGAGTTCTGTATTCATGGTTCTTCTATTTAGCTTTTTACTTCAACAACTTTGGTCGGCTCCAGGGTGGCATTGCGGATTGCTACTGCCTGAGCGGTGTTCTGAGCCATGCTCATAAAAACTTTCTGCAACGGATTGCTGTCATCGCACACAGCTGGAATTCCTTTGTCGCCGCTCTGACTCACCGATTCGACCAGCGGAATTTCGGCCAGCAAGCGGATATTGTGTTCTGCAGCCATTTTGCGGGCACCTTCCTTTCCGAACAGATAATATTTTTTATCGGGTGTTTCAGGCGGACTGAAGAATGACATATTTTCAACAACACCCAGCACAGGTACATTCACCTGCTGATCGACAAACATATTGAGTGCCTTGCGGGCATCTGCCAGAGCCACTTCCTGTGGTGTCGACACAACGACGATTCCAGTCACACTGTAATTCTGTACCAATGTAAGATGTATATCACCTGTACCCGGAGGAGTATCGAAAACCAGATAATCAAGTTCGCCCCAGTCGGTGTCATTCATGATTTGCGTAAAAGCACTGGCAATCATGGGGCCGCGCCAGATCAAGGCTTTGGATGGATCGGCAAAAAATCCCATCGACACGAGTTTCACTCCGAATTTCTCAAACGGGATTATCACTTGTTTTCCGTCCTTTTCAATAATCTGAGGGTGTGCGTGCTGTACGCCAAACATAAGCGGGATGCTGGGTCCGTGTATATCACCATCAACAAGGCCGACTTTTGCACCAGCGCGGGCAAGGCCAGCAGCCAGATTCACGGCAACGGTTGACTTCCCGACTCCGCCTTTTCCTGAAATGACGGCAATGATATTTTTAATGTTTTCGTGCGCCGGTTTCTCTTTATGCGAGGTAACTTTTGCTGAAAAATTCACTTCGACTTCTGCATCGGGATACACCGCATGAACAGCGGCTATGCAATCTTTTCTGAATTTATCTTTCAGCGGACAGGCGGGTGTTGTTAGTACAACAGTAAATGAAACTTTGCGCTCCGATATTTCCAAAGCATCAATCATATTCAGCGTCACAAGATCCTTTTTGAAATCGGGATCAATGACTGTTTTGAGCGCAGTAAGAATTTTTTCCTTTTCCATTTTAATCATTTCTAAAATCAATGCAAAGGTACGAAAAAACTGCGGTCTGATCTCACTTTAGCGGTTTCCTCAATATGATAAATAACATCAATAAACAAATTTATCTGCTTGAAGTCATGAGTAAATTACTCAAGTTTCGCACCTCAAAAATGTTGATAAATAGGGCGTTTTGTTAATAAAA
>CAZJOL010000167.1:0-6366 GCA_964547605.1 uncultured Bacteroidaceae bacterium
GCAGGAAGCTACCAACATTAACGTTGATGTTCGTGAAAAATACAACATTTTCTGCTCAGGGGTAACCTATCCGGTCATTCCAAAGGGACAGCTGCTGCTCCGCATTATTCCCACAGCCGTTCACACCATGGAGGATGTTGAATACACACTCGACAGTTTCAAAAAAATCAAGAAAAAACTGCAGGATGGCGGTTATGCCGACATGCCTATTCCTGATATTTCAAAACTGTAATTGTTACAGATATCATTTGAAAGACTGCTCATGAGGCAGTCTTTTTTTTAACCATTACATCATTTTTTTGTCCAACCTGCGTTATTAATGAAAAATTCCACCTATGAAACGAAACACACTGATTCTGGCAATTTCAACACTGCTTTTCAGTTTCTTCTTTTACGAACAACGGGCCGGTATAAATTTCACCTTCTTCTCGCTGGCGCTCGTGGCCATGCTGGCCATCGATGACCCCAAACGTCTGAAAGATACCCGCTGGTTGATTTTCGCAGTGCTCAGTCTTATTTCAGGATTCTTTGTCGGCTGGCACGGAACGGTCATTTCGGTTATGGCCAATATCACAGCTCTTTCTGTTCTTGCCTGCCATACATTGCTTCCGAAGACTTCATTTTTCCCGGCATTCATTTTTTCAGTCTATTCATATCTGTCGTCGTTTGTTTACATGATTATCGATTTGTCCGACCGATCCTCAGCAGGCAAGCCAAAGTACAATCCGGCATATCCTCCCGCAAGCTATCGGCCTGCATCTGAAATGGGCGCCGGACCTGACATTCAGAATAATATTCCGGATCAGCCAGCACAAAAAGGTCCAAAGCTGGAGACAGGTGCAAAAATCGTTATCGGTGTGATCGGTCTGGCGGTACTCATTGTGTTCATTAGTCTGTACCGCAAAGCCAGCCCTGTTTTCAAGGAATTTACCGACAACATCAATCTCGATTTTATTTCCTTCAGGTGGCTTTCGTTCACATTCTTCGGCTTCCTGTTGATGTACGGATTCTTCTTTATCCGCCACCACAAACGGCTGCATGAAAATGATGTCAACGCGCCGGCTCAGTTATCCGCTGAAAAACTCAATCTGGAGAATGGTTCCTTTCTTGGCTTCCGCATGGATATGCGAACTGAAGCCATCATTGTGATGATCTTTCTCGGATTGCTCAACCTGTTGCTGCTGCTGCTCAATGTGATTGACATTTCATTCATGGCCAGCGGCGGAGATCTGCCGACCGATGTCACCTATGCCGATTTCGTACACAAAGGCGTCGGAACGCTCATTGTGAGCGTGATTCTGGTGATTGCCATCGTGATGTATTTCTTCCGCGGCGCGCTCAATTTCTATGAAAAATCTTCATCGGTGCGGCTATTGGCCAACATCTGGCTCATTCAGAATCTGATTCTGCTTGTTGCCACAACATTCCGGAATTCGGTTTATGTTGCGGAATATGACCTCACGTACAAGCGCATCGGTGTTTATGTATGGCTTCTGCTCACGGCTTTCGGACTTATTACCACATTATACAAGGTGATGAAAAAGAGCAGCGCTTGGTATCTCATCCGCACCAACGGCTGGGCGTTCTTTGCAGCTATTCTGCTTCTGGGAACAGTGAACTGGGATATTCTGATTGCAAAATACAACACGCGTAATGTAAATGATTTTGATTACGAATATCTGTCGCGCATGAATGATAACACGCTTCCGGCTGTGTACCATGCTTTACAGCAATCGAAGCCGGAACATGTTTTCAGTTTTGACACTGATTATCACAACAGCATGTTTGGCCTCAGTAATTCGAAGGATGAGGTTGAATCACGCATCTGGTCTTTTAATCACAAGTATGAGGACATGAGCTGGAAATCGTGGAACTACGATGATTGGGTCACCTATAATAATTTGCCGTAGAAATTCCAGGCATAAGGCGTAAGTCATAAGGCGTAAGGTGTTAGGCATTGTGCGTTTTGCCGCATGCCGCAAGCCTCATGCCGCCTGCCTTGACCTTGACCTTGTCCTCGACCTCGTTCTCGTCCTTGACCTTAACCTCGTCCTCGTTCTCGTCCTCGACCTGACTGGCTACTGACCACTGACTACTATTACAATTTCGCCTTTAATCGCTTCGCGTTGCTCAAAATTCTGTTTCACTTCTGCAATGGTGCCGCGCACATATTCTTCGTGCATCTTGCTTAATTCGCGGCAGACGCAGATTTTGCGATCTGTTCCGAAATAATTCGATAGCTCATCCAGCAATTTCAGCAAACGGTGCGGAGCTTCGTACAACACAATGGTGACAGGCATTTTCGAAAGCCATTCCAGTTGTTTCTGGCGACCTTTTTTCAATGGAAGAAATCCTTCAAAATAAAAACGGTCGCAGGGCAGTCCCGATGCGGCAAGTGCAGGGACAAATGCAGTAGCGCCCGGCAACACTTCAATGTCGATATTGTTTTCGATGCAGGCGCGAACCAGCATGAATCCCGGATCGCTGATTCCGGGCGTTCCCGCATCGGTCACCAGCGCAGCCATGTTCATACTGGAAATAAAACGCACCACCTGCTGAGTCATCTGATGTTCGTTGTTCTGGTGATAGGCGATCAGTTTCTTTCCTGTGATTCCATACATGTCGAGCAATCGGTGCGTATTGCGTGTATCCTCGCAATAGATCACATCTGCATCGTGCAGGCAATCAAGAGCCCGCTGCGTTATGTCAGCTTTATTGCCAATGGGGACGGGGACCAGTATCAGCTTTGCCATATCAGAATATTATGCCTACACCACCAACCAGATACAGTCCTTTGGTGACGGGATTCAATGTTAGTTCGGAAATGAATTTCAAAGCGAAATCCTGCGGAAATTCAATTTCTCTTTCCATGCGGAAAGCGGCTTCGCAGATGTTGGCCTTGTCGGCGTACATGCCTTCAGAAGGCGTGAATCCGAGCCGCAGTTCGGAATCGAATTTCTTAAGTGTAAACAAATACGATACTTCCAGAAATGTGCTGTAATATGGGTTGTCGTTGTCATCGGTATCGCCGAAGAAGGCAGTGGCGGCCAGAAAACGGAACGGGATTTTATCATTGCCCGGAAATCCTGCATACGCTTCAAGCATGTGACCACTGAGTCCCGGCATGTAGTTGAAGTAATCATCCAGAATATAGTTCGACGATGTGTAGTAATCAGTGATTCCGCCCATCACATAATCGTTTTCATAGCCGGCATACAAATCTATTTCGCTCCAGCCGGAGAAAAAATGCCACGATGACCATGCGCCAACTGAAACGTTTTTGAAAGAAACTTCCATGCATGGCTGAACAGCCGGCGAAGTCACATATCGGATGCCGCGCCACACATACGAGCTCATCACATCGACGCCTGCTTCGGCATCGAAGAGCGAGTCACATTTGTTTGTCTGAGCAAATGTTGTTGCACAACAAAGCATCAGCAAAAAAGTAATTGTTCTCATATTCCGGTTTTATAATGCGTACATGAAAGATTCGACCAATCTGAAAAGCCCGTTGTAGGCCGTCATTGGCACAGCTTCGGGTTTGTGATTTATGTTGTGGTATTCCTCATATTCTTTTCCCGTGGTATAAATGAAAAACGAAGGAACGCCGCGCTGATAGAACGGGCAATGGTCGCTGTTGCAGGCCTCACCACGCTCTTTCACACCGTTGATGAATTTGTTTTCATTGTTGAGATCAACGAGTTTCTGAAATTCATTTTTGAATTTGGATCCGTTTACAACAGTGATTCCGGTTGATCCGGAGCCGACCATATCGAGGTTCAGCAGAAATCGGATGCGTTTCAGATCCATCATCGGATGTTCTGCAAACCAGGTGCTGCCAAACAATCCGGCCTCTTCCGATGCCAGCGCAATGAAAATGATTGAATAGCGCGGACGAAAATTCTGGTCTTTCAGATGTCGCGCCAGATCAAGCATCATGGCCACACCCGATGCATTGTCGTTGCCACCCGGGAACATCGCATCACCGAGCATCCCAATGTGATCGTAGTGTGCTGTGATAACAATGAAACTGTCGGCGTATTGCTGCCCCTGCAGATACGCGGCAACATTCTTCACCGGATATTTTGATACGAAATTGTTTTTTATGTTGCAGCTGACCGATTTGGCAGGTTTCTGTGGAAACGCACCAGGAGCCAGTTGCGCAGTGAAGTGACTGATCAGTTTGTCATACATGGCCACGCTGTATGTCAGATTGCCTGAATCAAGAACAATGATACCAGCGGCCTTGAAAGGATTCTGGTGCGCAACCGCATCGTACCATTGCAACGCGTCTTTGTCCTTTGTTTCATAGCGCTTCAGAAAAAGAATTTTCCCGCTTATTTTCGGAATTATTGTATTGAGTTTTTTCTTCGAAGTGCGAATGCTTTCATCAATATAAATGGTTTTGAAATCACCGGAAACAGCGCTGCTGTGCGCATTCAGAATGAAATCAGTTCCGGGCCTCAGCTTTTTTCCATCGATGATCAGCTCCAGTGAAGTGAAATTATTCACTGAAATATCAAATGTCTGAACATAGGATTCTTCAACGGGTTTGAGCCCAAGCCGGGTAAATTCCTTTTCGATATAACTGGCAGCTGAATCGATGCCTCCGTTGACATAACCGCGGCCGTGGAATTCTTTTGAACCGAGCTTCATCATTACATTGCGCGCATAGACAGAATCCTGCGCCATGGCGTTTGAAAACAAAAAACACAGCAGCAAAAGAATAATGCAATTCTTCATAGACAAGAGAGTAGGGTTGTTATTTTGCGAATCGTCTCTGGATGAAGCGTTCCAGTTTCATCCGGATTTCTGTTTTATCATGCGTACCGCGTTTCTGCAGATTTTCATGCAGTATTGACATGGCTGCTTCTTCGCCGGCCGCATCATTTATAAGCCCAAGCACCGCCTCGTATTCCTTCATTTCGCCTTTGAAAAGTTCATTCACGAAAATGAATTTATCGTTGATGCCAATGGCGGTTTTGAGATTCTGTATCGGGCTCCCCGTCAGCTTTTCGTTGCGGACAGTGTTGTTTCCCATCATCTGCTGGTTGATGCTGTTGTCCTGTTTTTTCAGTTTCTCGGCAATGGTCAGCGGTTGTGAAAACAGGTCTCCGTTTCTGGTTTCAGGAACCGGATTCTGTACAACCTCAGCAACTTCTTCGGCTTGCATTTCAGCAATAACAACTGTTTTCTCTTCAACAACCGGTTGGCTTAGAGTAACAGGTTCAAAAGGTTTTTCCTGCGGAACTTCAACAACAGGTTCTATAACAGGTACCGGAATCTCAGCCACCGGTTCAATGACAGGTTCCGGAATTTCGGCCACCGGTTCAACAGGTTTTTCTACAATGACTTCCTGCATTACTTCGACTGGCTTTTCGGGCTGAATGGTGCGGGGCTCAGGTTTCATCTGGATTCCGGCATTCAGCATCTGGCGGTTGGCTTCGTTAAGCAGCTGCACTTCGCGGTAGAGCTTGCGGATCTGATCCTGCAGCAAATCGATATCGAGCTGATGTATCGGCCCTTTGGTTTCAGTCACATTGGCCGTCATTTCAACCAGCGATTCCAGCGCACCGATAATTCCGTTCTTAATTATTTCGTTTGCCATGCCGAAAGTGTTTTGAATTTTATATTTTTGTTGAAATATCCGATGTCAAAGATAACGAAGATTAGAAAAACCGCGTATGTTTCTCGAAAAAAATAAGTACGAATCGCATTCCGGATGGATTGAAGTGGTCTGTGGTTCCATGTTTTCGGGTAAGACCGAAGAACTGATCCGCCGGCTCAAGCGAGCTCAGATTGCCAAGCTGAAAGTTGAGATTTTCAAACCGTCCATCGATGTGCGCTACGACGAAACGGCCGTGGTTTCGCACGATGCAAATTCAATCCCCAGTACACCTGTTGATAACTCCCGCAACATCATGATTCTGGCTCAAGATGTTGATGTGGTGGGCATCGATGAAGCGCAGTTTTTCGACGAAGGCATTGTTGATGTGTGTAATTATCTTGCAAAAAGAGGCATCCGCGTTATTGTGGCCGGACTCGACATGGATTATCTGGGCAAGCCCTTTGGTCCGATGCCTGCACTGATGTCTGTTGCAGAATATGTGACAAAGGTACATGCCATCTGCATGAAATGCGGCGCATTGGCTCAGTATTCGCACCGGATTGTGCATAATGACAAACAGGTTCTTCTTGGCGAAAAGGATTCGTATCAGCCGCTCTGCCGAAGCTGTTTTCAGGAAGAAATGGACCGGTTGAGCGATTTGACGTAGAAAAACAGTTGTAAGTACCGGCATCCAACATTCCATAGTTCTACCTTTGGGTGTAGTCTTAAGAAATGTACGGTTGGGTTTAGTCTTCAAG